>NZ_JAPYKP010000132.1:0-17550 GCF_037179725.1 Mesorhizobium sp. Cs1321R2N1
GGGGCTCGCCGGCACCGTGCCGGTCTCTGGCCAGGACGGCGACCACGCCGCGCTCAACCGCATCGCGCTCGGCACCCAGACCGTGTCGGTGTGGAAGGATGCGCGTGAACTCGGCAAGAACGCCGCCGAGATCGCCTCGCAGCTCGCCGACGGCAAGAAGATGACCGACATCGCCGGCGCGAAGGACTTCACGACGCCTGGCGGCAACGCCGTCAAGTCGCTGTTCCTGACCCCGGTCGCCATCACCAAGGACAATCTCAACCTCGTCATCGACGCCGGCTGGATCAAGAAGGACGAAGTCTGCGCGGGTGTCGCCGCCGGCAGCGTCGCGGCCTGCAACTGAGTTTGACCGCTTGAAGAATGAAGGCGCCGCGGCCCCCAAGCCGCGGCGTTTTCTCAAAAAGATTTGTGTTTCCGCATCACGCGGATAGCTTCTAGGCTGGGTTCGGCATCCGCGTCAGACGGCCAGCCGGTTGGAGGAAATCATGACCGACACGACGTCCAACCTGCAGGCCGATACCGCGCGCGCTTCGGAACTCGGCGCGGTCGCCCGGTTCCTGAAAGCGACCGAGATCGACACCCGTATGCTCGGCATGATCGGCGCCCTGCTGCTGATCTGGGTCGCGCTGCATGTGATTTCGAGCTTGCGTCTTGGCGTCAATCCGCTCGATTTCGACAGCCGCACGTTTCTGACGCCGCGCAATCTGTGGAATCTGTCGGTGCAGACGTCCGCGGTCGCAATCATGGCCTGCGGCATGGTGCTGGTCATCGTCATGCGCAACATCGACCTCTCCGTTGGTTCCGCCGAGGGCCTGATCGGCATGGTCATGGGCTTTGCCCAGGTGCACTTCCTGGTCCGGTTCGTGGGGCTTGAACTCGGCAATCCATGGATCTGGGTGCTGGCACTGGTCATCGGCCTGGCGCTCGGCCTTTTGATCGGCGCCTTCCAGGGCTTCGTCATCGCCTATCTCGAAGTGCCGGCCTTCATCGTCACGCTGGGCGGCCTGCTGGTCTGGCGCGGTGCCGCCTGGTGGGTCACCAGCGGCCAGACGGTGGCACCGCTCGACGCCACCTTCCAGCTGATGGGCGGCGGACCGGCCGGATCGATCGGTGCGACCTGGAGTTGGGTCGTAGGCATCGTCGCCTGCCTGGCCGTCGTGTTTGCGCTGTTCAACGGGCGGGTGCAGCGCAAGCGGTTCCGCTTCCCGCTGCGGCCGATCTGGGCCGAGACGCTGCTCGGCGTCGTCACCTGTGCCGTCATCATGGGCGCGGTGTGGCTGGCCAACTCCTATCCGTGGCCGATCGGCATCGTGAACCGGTACGCGGCAGCCAACAACATCACCGTGCCGGAGGGCGGGCTATTCATCGCCCACGGCATCGCCATACCGGTACTGATGGCCGTCGCCGTCGGTCTGGTCATGACCTTCATCACAAAACGCACCCGTTTCGGCCGTTATGTCTTTGCCATCGGCGGCAATCCGGAAGCGGCCAACCTCGCCGGCATCAACACGCGCTGGATCACCATGAAGGTGTTCATGATCATGGGCGTGCTGGCCACGATCGCCGCCGCCATTTCGTCGGCCCGGCAGAACTCGGCCACCAATGTGCTTGGAACCTTGGATGAACTGCTCGTCATTGCCGCGGCCGTCATCGGCGGCACGTCGCTTGCCGGCGGCTCGGGAACGATCATCGGCGCCATGCTCGGCGCGTTGCTGATGCAGTCGCTGCAGTCGGGCATGGTGCTGCTCGGCGTCGATTCGCCGCTGCAGAGCATCGTCGTCGGCGCCGTGCTGGTCATCGCGGTGTGGCTCGACACCGTTTACCGCAAGCGCGTTTAGGGAGGCATCACCGTGATTGACAAGACTGCTCCTGCAGCCACCGCGCTGGTCGACATGCGTAATATCTCGATCGCCTTCGGCGGCATCCGTGCCGTCGACGATGCCTCGATCGATCTTTTCCCCGGCGAGGTCGTGGCGCTGCTCGGCCACAACGGCGCCGGCAAGTCGACGCTGATCAAGATCCTGGCCGGCGCCTACAAGCGCGACTCCGGCCAGATCTTCGTCAATGGCGAGGAGGCAGCGATCTCCAACCCGCGCGACGCCAAGAAATACGGCATCGAGACGATCTACCAGACGCTGGCGCTGGCAGACAATGTCGATGCCGCCGCCAATCTGTTCCTCGGCCGCGAGCTGATGACCGCCTGGGGCACGCTCGACGACGTCGCCATGGAGGCCGAGGCGCGCAAGGTGATGGGGCGGCTCAATCCTCGCTTCCAGCGTTTCAAGGAACCGGTGATCAAACTGTCGGGCGGACAGCGCCAGTCAGTGGCGATCGCACGCGCCATCCTGTTCAACGCCCGCATCCTGATCATGGACGAGCCGACGGCGGCACTCGGCCCCCAGGAAACGGCACAGGTCGGCGAACTGGTCAGGCAGCTCAAGTCCGACGGCATCGGCATCTTCCTGATCAGCCACGACATCCACGACGTGTTCGAGCTTGCCGACCGGGTCTGCGTGATGAAGAACGGTCAGGTCGTCGGCACGGCACGCACCATGGATGTCACCCAGGACGAGGTGCTGGGCATGATCATCCTGGGTAAATGTCCTCCAGGTGCCATACCGGGGGCCGGGTGCGCTGAAGATCGCCGCCTGAGGCCGGCCAGGCTGCTCAGGCACGCCCCGTTGCCGTTCACATGATATGCCAGTGATCACGATGGCTTGGCCTGACCATTGTGTTGGCCCGGCGACTTGCCCATAAAGGTCCTGTTTGATCGTGGACCGCATCATCCGTTGAAGAAGCTTTTTCCAATCGTCGCGTTCATTGCCGTTGCATTGATCAGCATGACCATGGCGGGATTCGCTTATTTCGCGACGCAGGAAGCCGCCCGCATCAAGTTCGAAGGGGCGGCCGATGACGCCCTCAATCGGATCGAGAGCCGCATCGACCTGCATCTGTCGCTGCTGCGCTCGACACAGGCCCTGTTCGACGCGCGCAACGGCGATATTTCCCAGAACGAGTTCAAGGCCTTCTTCAAGGCGCTGGATGTCGACAGCAATTTCGGCGGCCTGCGCGGCATCGGCTTCCTGCGGCTGGTCAAGACGGGCGACGAGGCAACGGTCGAACGCGACATCCTCCACGATTTCGGCGCCAGCCATCCGGTCTATCCGGATACGACGCAGCCCTGGCGCACGCCGGTTGCGCTTTTCGAGCCGCTGGATCCGTCCAACCAGGCCAGCATCGGCTACGACATGTTCAGCGAGCCGGTGCGGCGCGCGGCGATCGAAAAGGCGATGGCCGACGACCAACAGCATGCAAGCGGGCTGGTGCAGCTCGGCCAGGGCACGGGTGCCGCGCAGACCTTCACCGGCTTCCTGGTCTTCGTGCGGCTCAACGTCGAAACGGCGCCGGAGGTCATCAACGCATCGCGCTCCTCGACCGCCGGCTTTCTCTATGCCGCCTTCCGCGCCCGGGATCTGTTCCAGATCGCGCTGAGCCGCGCGCCGCTGCTGCCAGTCAACACAGAGATCTATGACGGAACGGCAAACAGCGACAATCTGTTGTTCCGCTCGGAGACGCCACCGGCTTCATCCTTGGGAGACCGGCTGCTGGTCACCCGCAAGATGACCGTGGCGGGGCGCCCGTGGACCGTGTTGTTCAGGCCGACCAGTGCCTTCTCGCAACCCTCGTCGCGCGCCATCCCTGTGATGCTGGGACTGTTCGGCCTGCTCCTGGCCGGCGCCATCGCGCTGGTGGCGCGCTATCAGGAGCGAGCCTATGACGCGGTGTCGGCCTTGCATGAAACAACGGAAAAGAGCCTGCTCGAAAAGGACCTGATGCTGCAGGAGATGAAGCATCGCATCAAGAACTCGATCACCAGGGTGCTGGCGATCGCCCGGCAGACGGCGTCGCGGGCAACCGACGTCAATGAGTTCTCCAATTCCTTCTCGGCCAGGCTGCAGGCGATGGCCGCCTCGCAGGACATGTTGACGCGCTCACGCTGGCAGAAAGCCGACCTTGCCGACCTGCTGCGCATCGAGCTCGGCCAGGTGTTCGGCAAGGAGTTGCCGGAGGGGCTCCTGTCAGGCCCGGAGGTGCTGCTCGATGAAACCACGACGCAGGCGCTTGGCCTGACCTTTCATGAACTCGCCACCAATGCGCTGAAATACGGTGAAGCCGGCAATTCCGCGAATTCGTCCAAGGGGGATTGGGCGCTGAAAGTGGACTGGTCGCTGGAAGGGCGTGGACGCGAGCGGATCCTGGCGCTGAACTGGCGGGAAGCTGGAAAAAACAAGATCGAGGCGCCGGCCGTGACCGGATTCGGTACGAAACTGATCGACCTCAACGTCACCCGCGAATTGCGCGGCACGATCAAGCGGGATTTCCAGGCTGACGGCCTGAAGGTGGAAATCAGAATTCCGTTGGTCGGCTGAAATCCTGCCGGTCGGCAACGGCCAAGAAAATCCGGAGGCCGGATATGGCCCCCGGTTTTGTATTCCATTAGAGCGGTTCAGCGTTTGATAGAAATCGCCGAGCCGCTCCTGATTGCTCTAATCGCTGAATTAGTTGCAGCGGGCCGTATAGATACGGCCGCGATGATCGCGATACTGGCAGTAGCCGTTGCGCAGGTTGCGAACCAGCAGGCCGGACCCGGCACCGACGGCCGCGCCGATCAGCGCGCCCTTGCCGCCGCCGACCAACCCGCCTACGCCCGCACCGATCAAGCCGCCGCCGACGACGTCCTGCTCGGTCGTGGTGCAGCCGCTGACGGCGACCACCGCAACCATGGCAATAAGTATTTTCCGCATAGAGTCACTCCTCACTTGTGTCCACACTTTAGTAAGCTCCAACCGCCGTTTAGCACGAAACGACGGCCTTTGCTGCTGCAATTTATTGTTGATTAACATCGTCTTTTTCTGGGCGGATCGTGTTCGACGCCATCACGAGGCCGATATGGTCAACGAAGCGTCAAGGCTACCGTCTGGCCGCATCTTCCAGACAATTTGATCGTACTCGTCCTCCAACGCGGGATCGACCGCGAGGCATTTGGTGACGACATACTGCGCATGCCCCTGTACGTCGCCCATCGCGACGGGGCGCTCAGCGTTGCATTCGTCAGCAATCGTAAAAACACTGACGGGGACCTGCAGTTCCCGGCATTCGGCCAACGCGGTTATGTGTTGCATGACAGATGTTCCTCTGGCCGCAATAACGACCGACATCATCAAAAAGTTCCTGTCATTCCAACGAGACTCTCACGGTCGAAGGTGCCCCCGCGTTAAGATCGGCGATTTCAACAGCGCGCACGGTGAGGAGAGCAGGACCTAAGTCAGGTCAACTGCCAAAGAACGGCCAGCGACATTATCGCGGCCAGCGCAAGAACGAGCCCCTTCATCAAACCCTTGCCTGCTTCAGGGAGTGTTCTTGCGAAGGATTCGGATTCCTGAAATTCGCCCATCGAAATCCGGGCGGCTTGTTCCAGTCTGTTCATGTCGGCAACCGTCAAGACGTTCCTCCCATACCACGCTGCAAGCCTGCCAACAATGTCCGAAAAAGGGGTGGGTTCCGGCGATGTCTGGGAAAAACAGTATTCGCTCTTATGGTGAACAGCCGGTTAAGAATCGCTGCTTGCCGGGCTCTCACTGCGTCTCGAAATTGCTGTGCGGAACGACCAGGCGGTATTCGAGGTGGCCGTCGCCGATATCGAGGTTCGCGGTTCCGTTCAGGGACGCTGGTACCACACGCTCCAACGCGACGCTGCCGAATCGCTTTTGACCGCCCCCATCGTCGTCGGTCCCTATCGTTTCGGCCCATGTCAAAGACAAGGCCACGTCCCCCGTGACGGCGGCGTTGAGGTCGGCGGTGACCTCGACGAAACCGTCCGGCCGGGACAGGGCGCCGTAGCTGACGGAGTTGACGGCGAGTTCATGCATCGCCAAGCCAATATGCAGCGCGGCGTTGGGATTGAGGTAGGGATTGGCGCCACGGAAGCGAAGGCTGTGCGATGGGTTCGCTCCGTAGCGGCCGACCTGGCTCGCCACCAGTTCATGAAGGGCTGCCCCTCGCCAGTTGGAGGATGTCACCAGATCCTGGGAGGAGGCCAGCGACTGCAGCCGGCCGCGGAAGCGCGTCAGGAAGTCGCCGACGCCGTCGGAATAACGACCGGTCTGGGTCGCGATGCTCTGGATGATAGCCAGCAGGTTCTTCGAGCGGTGGCTGACTTCACGCAGCAACGTCGTCAGTGTCTGTTCGCGCCGCTTCTGCTCGGTCGTCTCAACCATGGTGGTGACGACGCCTTGTACATTGCCATCATCGCCTCGGTCGGCATCGACCCAGATCTGAAACCAGCGAACGCCGTTCTCGACCGGGACACTGATTTCAAGGCGCTGAGCATCGCCGGTCGCGACCACCTCGCGCTTGGCGGCGGCGATGCGGTCGGTCTGCGCCATCGGCAGGATGCCATTCCCCTCGACCTCATCGGAGGCCCAGGGCGCGCGCATGTTGCGGGCCCACACGGTCTTCATCTCGCGATCCTGATAAAGGACGGAAATGCCGGCATTGTGCAGGGCGTGAAGAAGGGCACGGCCAAGCTGCATGCCGCTTTCAGCGGGGTGCATGGCGATGACTTCATCGCTCCGCGCGCCTTCCGTCTTATCTGAAGTCCTGGAGCGCATAGGTCAATCTGTTCACCCAACTCAGGCTGAACGGCTCACTGTCGAATGAGTTCCCCTAAAAGCGGTCCGCCGGACGGTATCCATTGAAGGACGCCGCCCGGCGGTGGCTGGAAACCGTTTGAGGGGTGCGGCTTCCAGTGTTCGCCTGATGACTCGCCAGGCTCACGCGCGCCTGAACAGGCCGGCCAGAAGCGAAATGATCAGGAAAGCCAGGAAGATGAAGAACAATATCTGCGCTATACCGGCGGAGGTGCCGGCAATGCCGCCGAAACCAAGCGCGCCGGCGATAATCGCCACGACGAGAAATACGAGCGCCCAGTAAAGCATGGCTCATCTCCTTCCAATGATGCGACAAAAACGTGGGTGGATGCGGTTTGTTCCACCCTTCGCCGAAAAAGACGGTGCTTGCAAATCGTTCCCGGGCGGCGCGGGCCGGAAAGTCGCCGGTGGCCGATCCGGCTTGTCAAAAAGGCCGCCGGAAACAATCGCATCCCCCGCCTTGATGTCTCTGTCCTGCGTCCGAGGCAGCGACCTATGCGGCAGCCTTGGCCTGCCGGTCGAAGAACAGCGCCTGGCTGATCAGCGCCTTGACCATGTCGGGATTGAACGGTTTGGTCACGAGGAAGGCGGGTTCGGGGCGCTCTCCGGTCAGGAGACGTTCGGGAAAGGCGGTGATGAAGATCACCGGCACCGATGTCGAAGAGAGGATTTCGTTCACGGCCTCGATGCCTGAACTGCCGTCGGCGAGTTGGATATCGGCCAGTACCATCTTCGGCCGGGTCTTGCCGAACATCGTCACCGCTTCGGCATGGGTGCGCGCCGTTCCCACGACCCGATGACCGAGGCTTTCGACCATCTCCTCTATGTCCATGGCGATCAGCGGCTCATCCTCGATGATCAGCACGTCGGTCGCCACCTGACGGGAAATCTCGTTGCTTGCCTGGGCGAGCAGCTCGGAGAACTGCTGGTCGCCGACATCGAGGATTTCGGCCGCCTCGTCCTCGCTGAAACCCTCGACGGCAACCAGCAGGAAGGCCTGGCGGGGAAGCGGCGCGATCGCATTGAGATTGGCGGCCGCGCGCTGCTCCCAGGCCGATTGTGACTGCTCCTGCGGAACGCGGATGGCAACGGATGTGAAGAGCTTGGCAAAAACCTTGTACAAGGCGATCCGGTCACTCGACGCCTCCGGGAAAATGTCGACATCGGCAATGATGGCCTCAAGCATCGCGGCGACCAGCGCGTCGCCGCTCTCCTGCGATCCCGAGACGGCACGCGAGAAGCGCCGCAGGAACGGCAGATGCGGAGCGATGGTGGCGGACAAGCTCATGATGGACGTCTCCCTCAAATGACGCGGTTGGATGCATTGCAGGTCAAGCTGATTGCAAGCCCAGCGAAAATAACGCCGCTTTTCCGAAAAAGTTCCGCCGATATGGAACGAATCAGTGGCAATGGCGTTTGGAGGTCGGGTTGGGCAAACCAGACGAGGGCGGCGCTTGCCTTGTGTTGCGTATGAGCGGCTTGAGTTCTGGGAATAAAAGGGCGAAATGAAGGATATGACGAAAGATATTCTGGCTGGCGCCGCGGGCAGGCGCCGGAACGGCGTCGGCGACCCTCTTGGGCCGAACTCCGAAATCGGGCGCAAACTCAAACAATATTATGACGAGCTGGTCTCCGACAATGTGCCGGATCGCTTCGCCCGGTTGCTCAGCCAACTGGAACAGGCTGAACCCGCACAGAAGAAGGACTGAGGCATGGCAGCGGTCTCCCAAGGCTTCAAGACCGATTTGCTTGGAGCAATCCCAAGCTTGCGGGCTTTTGCCGTGTCGCTGACGCAGAATGCCGACAAGGCCGACGATCTCGTTCAGGAAACGCTGGTCAAGGCCTGGGACAAGCATGAGAGCTTTCAGCCCGGCACCAACCTCAAGGCGTGGCTTTTCACGATCCTGCGCAATGAATTCTATTCGCAAATGCGCAAGCGCGGCCGCGAGGTGCAGGACAGCGACGGCATCATGACGGCCCGGCTTGCAGTGCACCCTGCCCAGCACGGCCAACTCGACCTCAAGGATTTTCGCGGCGCTCTCGAGCAATTGCCGGAGGACCAGCGCGAAGCCATCATCCTGATCGGCGCTTCGGGCTTCTCCTATGAGGAGGCCGCTGAAATTTGCGGTTGCGCGGTCGGAACGATCAAGAGCCGCGTCAGCAGGGCCCGCACGCGCCTGCAGGAAATCCTGAAAATCTCCGGCGAGGACGAGTATGGTCCCGATGCGATCTCGGCTCAGGTCACGGGGACGGCGGCGCATTGAATGCGGGCCGAATAATGGCGATGCGGACGTGTCGCGTCAGTCTCTGCCAGGGGAGCCGTGACCGTAGGCCAGCGCCACGGCTTCGACGAGGTCTTCGCCTGAATAGGGCTTGGTGACCAGCCTCACTCCGGGGAATGACGCTTTGATCTCGTCCGCATCCGAATAGCCGGACGCGAATACGAACGGGACGCCGGCTTCACGCAGGCCCGCGGCGAATTCGAGCGTCGAGGCACCGCCCAGCACTAGATCGACAATGGCCGTGTCGAAATCCGTCGCGACCTTCCGGCCATCGACCTCGGCCAGGTCGCGGGCAACCACCACCTCGCTTGCACCGTGGTCGCGGCAGAGTTGCTCGACATCCATGGCTATGAGGTATTCATCCTCCAGGACAAGAATGCGCAATCCGTCAAGTAATTGAGGCACAGGCAATTGCTCCTTGAAACGTCGGGAGTCATGATCGCAATTCGGTGTGTTGTCATTTAAAAAAGATATGCGCCTCCGATGAAAGGCCAATCTCAGGCAGGCGCGTAGAACGGACCTGCTGGCGGTAGGCATTTGCAAGGGGCGAAATGCCAAGCAAGACCGAGCGTGTTTTTTCAAGCCGGCAATATCCTTGCGAGGAATGGCCGTTACGGCCGCTGATCTGACGCAGCGCTTCTTGCCAGAGTTGGGGGATCGGGTGCGCATGACCTGGTTTTCGCCTAGTTTGCCCCGGCATCGGAACCTTGAGACGCGCATCGCGTTTGAAATCGAGCAATCACAAGGAGTTAAGCAATGGCAACCGCCGCAGGGAAAACCGCCAACGAAGCGCGGACGAATTCAGATCTTGAAGCCGACATCAGGCAGTTGAAGGCCGATATCGACAAGCTCACCAAACAGTTGGCCCAGATCGGTGAACACGGCTACGGCACGGCCCGCCGGGCGGCGGCCGAAGGCGTCGAGCAGTTGCGCGCCCAAGGGGAGGCCGCCTTCGACAGCCTGCGCGGCAACGCCAGGGATATCGAGGCGCAAATGGTGGCAAGCGTACGCGAAAAGCCGGTAACATCGCTGGCAATCGCCGCTGGCATCGGCTTCCTGTTCGCGCTGCTCGCGCGTCGCTAGTTTCGCCGAGATGGGACTGCTGGCTTCCCTGCTCTCGGGTTTCGCTTCGGGTGAAACAATGGCTGTGGTGCGCCGCGCGCGCACGGCGGCCATCGTCTATGCGCTTGCAGCGCTGGCGGCATTCTGCGGCCTCGGCTTCCTGGTCGGGGCGGCTTACATCTGGACATCGGCGCGCTATGGATCGCTGGCTGCCGCGGTTGGCTTCGGTGTCGGCTTGCTGGTGATCGCGGGCCTTATTGTTCTGATCCATCGGCTGGTGTCGGGCGCCCAGGTCCCCCGCGAAGCAAGGCGGCGCAAGGCCGACATGAAGGCGATCGGCATTACGGCCGCGCTCGCGGTGCTACCGACATTGCTCAAGGGAAAAAGTGGGCTCAAGGGAAAAGGTGGGCTCGGGATTATTCTTGGTCCGGCCGTGGCACTCGCGGCCTATGCCATCTACCGCGAGAACGTGAAGTCCGACGCCGACCGTCCGGATGCCGGCGAGGGATAGCAGCGCCGGCCGGCCCGCCTCGTGTCACTTCGACAGATATTCCAGCGCCATCGATATCTCGGCGAAGACGCCGTCGCGCTGAACACAGTTTCCACCCTGCTATCCAACCAGGTCTCCAACGGCTTGCCTTGATGTCCTTGCCCCCGCCGGCCCGAGACAGCCTTGCAGCCGGAACCATCCTTGCGAGGGACCGTTACCCGAGCGTGATTTGCCGATCGGGCCAGCCAACGCGAAGCCAGATGAGGAACCGCTATGACCAAGAACATTCCCGAAAACAAAGCGCGTCAGGGGCGATGGGGTTGGCATGGGTTCCAAATCCTGATCGCCGGACTGCTCCTTGCGCTCATCGCCTGGGGTGTCGTCGAGATTTACGGCGAGCTGATCAAAGCACCGAACACAGGCGAACAACACGTCCCCGCTCCGCCGAATTCCGGCCCGGCGCCCTCCGGCTAAATCGCGGCTCCCGTGGCTTCACACCGCATCAGGCGGCCTTCGCCTGGGCCACGCTGGCCGGCACCAGGACATTGAGCGCTCCGGGTTTGATTTCGATTGTCGTCTCACAATCGAGCCTGACCAGTTCGCCATCCATCACGGCGCGAAATTTTCTGCCGCCGGAATGGATTTTCAGCACTGCACGGTCGGCCTGATGGATTTCGACGTGCTCGTTGTCGCGCCATTTGCCGCGCGCCATATTGAAGAAGAACTTGACCAGTTCAGCGCGCTGTTGCGCCACCGTGACGTAGATGCCAAGCACGCCGCCCGCAGGGTTGTCGGCATAAGGCAAATGGCCTTCGCCGAACAGATTGTTGGTTACGCCGATGCCCGATATGCGCGCCGTCACCTCGGCGTCGCCAATGCCAAGCGTAACGTTCATTGCCGGAGGGTTCTTGATCGTCGCCCAGGCGGCCTTGGCTGAAGCACCGATCTTACCCAGGCGCGACCGGAATTCCATCTTCTGGCGCAGTTGCACCATCTTGGCATGCATGCCGATCGAGAACTGATGAACGAATGGCTGGCCATTGGCCGTGGCCATGTCGACGGCAATGATTTCGCCGTCGGCGAAGGATTCCAGCGCGGTATCGAGCGACTGCGGAATGCCGAGGCCGCGCGCGAACAGGTTCATCGTGCCGGCCGGCAATATGGCGAGCGCCTTTTTCTTGCCCATCAGCCTGGCAGCCGCAGCTGAGATGGTTCCGTCGCCGCCGCCGGCGAGCACGACGTCGACGGTGCGGCGCGAGACGGCGCTGTCGAGGGTTTCCACGATATCCCGGCCGGCAACGATGTCGATGCTAAGAGAATGGCCCGCCGATTCCAGCGTCTGACGCATCCGGTCGGAAAAGGCCATGAGATTGGTGGTGCGCAAGGTGCCGCCGTCCCGGTTCAGCACCGCTGCAAAATTCATGCCCGGCTCCGCTGTTCAATCAAAACTGGCCCAGGCGTGCCTAGCCGGAGGTTGAACGCAGTGGACCAGGAAAGGTTCCGGTTGTGCTGGAATCCAGGCCAGTATCCAAGGTCGGAATCCAGGGGTTGCGTCGGCTGGCGGTTACGCATCTACTTGGTGGTTTTGGTCTCGGAGCCGCGGTTTTTGTCGGAACAACAGCATGGTCACGACGTTGTGAAACTGTAGAGATGCCGCGCCCGATCTACGCGGCGTGCACGAAATCAGGCACGAGGAGAGATTATCATGATCCGCACCCTTTTAGCGACCACCGCCCTTGCAACAATGGTTGCAACCGGTGCCTTCGCGCAAAACGCAACCCCAGCCCCCGCGAACCCACCGGCCGCCCAGGAGCCGGCAGCGCCAGTGATACGGGCGGAAGGCAGCATCGTCACCAATATCATCGGCGAGACCGTCTACAACGGCACTGGTGACAATGCCGAGAATATCGGCAAGGTCACTGACGTCGTCTTTGACAAGGACGGCATGGCGAAATCCGTTGTCATCGGCGTGGGCGGCTTTCTCGGCGTCGGAACCAAGAATGTCGCCTTCGACTATGACAAGCTGCAATGGGCCGAGAAGAACGGCGACCGCTGGCTCGTGGCCCAGACAACCAAGGACGAACTGAAGGCGCATCCGGAGTTCGACAGCAAAGCTTATGCGCCGGCCCCGGCCGCATCGACGACTGCCCAGGCGCCGGCCACGTCGACCGACACCGCACAGAAGCCCGCAGAGGCGAACGCGGAACCGGTGAAACAGGCTGATGGCAATCTGGCCACAAACATCATCGGCGAAAATGTCTACAACGGCACAGGCGATGACGCGCAGAAGATCGGCGACGTCAACGACATCGTGCTGACCAAGGAAGGCAAGGCGCAGTCGCTGATTATTGGCGTCGGCGGCTTCCTCGGGATAGGCGAAAAGAACGTCGCCTATGATTTCGCCAAGGCGAAGTGGGCGCAGAAGAACGGCGACCGCTGGCTGGTGGCGCAGACCACCAAGGAAGAGCTGCAGGCCCAGCCGGACTTCAATCGCAAGGCCTATGATCCGGCGCCGGCCACGACGGCATCGAACGCGCCGGCGGCAACCGCGCCGGCAACAGCGCCTTCCGTCACGACAGCCCCCGCTGCCGCTCCGGCGAACAAGACAGCGGCGGCGCCGGCTGACGCCACGGCTCCTGACCAGACGAAGACCGCAGCCATCGACAAGTCGAAACTGACGGAGATGCCGATCGGCGAGATCAGGGCTGACGATCTGAAGGGCACGACGATCTATGGCGCCAACGACGCCAAGGTCGGCGAGATCGGCGATGTCGTGCTGACGCCCGACAAGAAAACCGATGCCGTGATCGTCGATGTCGGCGGCTTCCTCGGGATCGGCTCGAAGGAGGTCGCGGTCGGCATGGATAATTTGAAGTTCATGACCGACAAGAACGGCAAGAAGTACCTTTATACGACCTTCACCAAGGAGCAGCTTGAGAAGCAAGCGGCTTACAATAAGGGCTCCTACGCCCAGAAGCGCGACGAGCAGCGCCTCGTCGTCCGCTAGGCAAGGATGCGGGCGGTAGGGGAAATCCCTTACCGCCCTGTTTGCGACCTGGCATATCCAGCCACCCCGTTTTCCGTCAGTTCCCAGAGTGCAAGCGACTGGTCGAGATGTTCGGCTCGCCAGGCAAGCAGCCTTTCGGCGAATTCCAGTCGGGTGGAACGGTGTGCCGGACTGTTGGCGAGGTTCTTCAGTTCGCCAGGGTCGTCCTCCATGTCGAAAAGCAGGGGCGGCAAGCCGCCGCCAAAATACACGTATTTGAATTTCTGTGTGCGGATGACAGCGAGGTTGCACTGGCGCGAGGTAATACCGAAGTGCTGTTCGGCTTCACCGTCCGCGACCGAGCGGAAGTCGAACTCCCAGTGCGCGGCGTCGCGCCAAACGGCTGGAGTTCCACCACTCAGGAAGGGTTTCAGCGAGCACCCGTCAAGATGCGGCTCGGGAGCCACGCCGAGCAGGTCAATGAGCGTAGGCAAAATGTCCACCGCTTCGGTGAAGCGATCGACCTTGCTGGCGGCGGCCTTACGGTGGCGTGGATCGCGGATGATCAGCGGGATATGGTAGCTGCCGTCGAAATAGCCGCCCTTGCCCAGCATGAAATGGTCGCCCATCATTTCGGCGTGGTCGGAGGTGAGCACGATGATGGTGTTGTCCCACGCGCCTTCGGTCTTCAGTGCTTGCCATAGGCGGCCGAGCTGCGCGTCGACCTCGGAAATCATGCCGTAATAGATTGCCCGGATACGGCGGAAATCGTCCTCGCTCCAGTCGTGTACCTTGCCCGTGGCGCCGGGGCGGAACTTCGCGCGTTCTTGCCGGCCAAGATCATAGGCGATGTAGGGGTGGCCCTGAGATTCGGCACGCCAACTTTCCGCGCGGTGAAAAGCGGGGCCGTCCGCCGGATCGTATTGGATGTTGTACGGTTCCGGCACGATGAAGGGCGGATGCGGGCTGATAAAGGAAAGATGCGCAAACCACGGCGTGGCTTCCTCTTGCTCGCTCAGCCAGCGGATGAATTCGCCGGCGAGGAAGGCCGTTGGCGTCTGATCCTTCGAGTAGATGGGTGGCGCCTCAGTCACCGCGCCGTCCGCCTCGCCAACGGGACGATGGATATCAGGACTTCCAGCGCTGGCATCGATGCCCTGCTGCTTCAGCCAGGACAACCACTGCTTCTGATGTTCGGGCAGCAATTGGCGCACAGTGAAGCCGGGCAGCACGCCTTCGTAGCTGTGCAACCGCGGATCGGCCGGTGCAAGCTGGCGCGGATCGAGCGACACATCGGTATAGCCGAACAAGGTCGGATCGTAACCGACGCTGCGCGCGGCAAGCGCAATATTGCCGTGGCGGGCATCGAGCGGTGTGCCGTTGCGACAGACACGGTTGTTCATCTGGTAGAGGCCCGTGTAAAGGCAGGCACGCGCGGGCGAGCACGGAGCCGCACCGCCGTAATGGCGCTTGAACAGCACACCTTCGGCGGCCAGCGCATCGGCATTCGGTGTCTTCACCTGGGCATGGCCGGCAGCCGACAGGCAGTCGCCGCGCCACTGGTCGCAAGTGATGAGGAGGACATTCGGCCGCCTGCCTTTTCCAGTCACTTGCGCTACCCCTTCCCAGCACGTTCGAATGCAACATGGAGCCGATTTCCATCAACCGCGCAAGACCAGGCTGTTGGCTGGATGGTGAACGAGATCCTTCTCATTGTTCACTTTTTAAGCACAGTCCATTCTGTGTTTGCCGCCTTTGCCACAATCGATCGCGTCCTCATATTGGCGTGGACAGCGGCGAGGCCGCACAAGCACCAAGGGAAGGAGCAAAGACCATGCTCGACCAGATCAAGGGCCTGCATCACGTCACCTCGATGGCCAGGGATGCACGGCAGAACAATGATTTCTTCACCCACAAGCTCGGCCTGCGCCGGGTCAAGAAGACGGTCAATTTCGATGCGCCGGACGTCTACCATCTCTACTATGCCGACGAGGTCGGAACGCCGGGTTCGGTAATGACCTATTTCCCGTTTCCCAATATTGGCAAAGGCCGCCATGGCGTCGGCGAAGTCGGCACCACGGCCTACTCCGTGCCGGAAGGCACGCTCGCCTATTGGGAAGAACGCTTCACCGACGAAGGCGTAACCAATGTCGCCCGCGAGGACAGCTTTGGCGAGAAGCGGCTCGGATTTGCCGGCCCGGACGGCGATGGCTTTGCCCTCGTCGAGGACAAGGCCGACAGCAGAGCGCCCTGGGTGAAAGGCGGCATTGCCGCGGACGAGGCGATCCGCGGCTTTCACTCGGTTTCGCTCAGGCTGAAGGATGGCGGCGCCACCGAGGAGCTGTTGAAATTCATGGGCTACGAGGAGGTCAACAAGTCAGGCAATGTCAGGCGGCTCGCCATCAGGAACGGCAACGGCGCCGATGTCGTCGACATCGAATCGCTGCCGACTGCCCCTTTCGCCGATCTCGGCGTGGGCTCCGTCCATCATGTCGCCTTCTCCGTCGAGAACCGCGCCAAGCAGCTCGAAGTGCGCAAAGCGCTGATGGATACGGGTTATGGCGTGACGCCGGTGATCGACCGCGACTATTTCTGGGCGATCTATTTCCGCACGCCTGGCGGCGTGCTGTTCGAAGTCGCCACCAACGAGCCGGGCTTCGACCGTGATGAGGACACCGCCCATCTCGGCGAGGCGCTGAAGCTGCCTACGCAGCATCAGCACCTGCGGCCCTATCTCGAACAGCATCTGCAGAAGCTGGAGGGTTGAGCGATGAGCAACGACGCTTTCATCCACAAGGTGCTGCCCGGTTCGCCGGGCGGTCCGCTGCTCTTCGTCTTCCATGGCACGGGCGGCGACGAGAGCCAGCTTGTTTCGCTGGGGCGTGATCTCGCGCCCCAGGCCACCATCATCTCGCCGCGCGGCGATGTTTCCGAACAAGGCGCGGCGCGTTTCTTCCGCCGCACCGGCGAGGGCGTCTACGACCTGGACGACCTGGCGCGGGCGACGCGCAAGATGGCTGAATTCGTCAAGGCCCAAGTCGAGGCTGCGACGCCGTCGGCCGTGCTGGGCCTCGGCTATTCCAACGGCGCCAACATTCTGGCCTCGCTGGTGTTCGAAGCCCCTGATCTGTTCGACGCTTCGGTGCTGATGCATCCGCTGATCCCGTTCGAACCGGAGGTGAAAGGCAGCCTTGCCGGCCGTCACATCCTGGTGACCGCCGGCAGGCGCGATCCGATCTGCCCGCCGAACCTGACGGCGCGGCTGGAAGCCTATTTGCGTGCCGATGGCGCCGATGTCACAGTGGAGTGGCACGACGGCGGGCACGAGGTGCGGCCAAACGAAATCGAGGCGGCGCGGCGGCTTTTTGCCGGTGTCGCTCAAGGAGTGTAGAGATGCCCGATCAACTGCCAGAGATCGAACTTGAAGATCGCGGATCCAAGGGTCGCTACTTCGTGCGCGGCCCCGGCGGCGCCGAGGCCGAGATGACCTTCACCAAGATCGGCGAGCACCAGCTCATCATCGACCACACCGCAGTGCCGGACGCCTTTCGCGGCCAGGGCGCCGGGCTTCGGCTCGTCACCCGCGCCGTCGAGGACGCGCGGGCAGCGGGCAAGAAGATCATCCCGCTCTGCCCGTTCGCCAACGCCCAGTTCCGCCGTCATCCGGAATGGGCCGACGTGCTGAAGCAGTAGGTCGGACAGGCTTTGTCGTTTGCGCGGGTAGCACATCGTGCCTAAGTGGGTATGATATATCGCTCCCGCGCCGATGAACGAACCGAATGACCCCCTATGACAGACTCCGACCTCGTCCCCGTCTTCGACGGCCATAACGACACGCTGCTGAGGCTCTATCAATCCAAGGACAGCGACGTCGAAAAGCTGTTCATCGACGGGAAATCGGGCGGCCATATCGACCTGCCGCGTGCGAGGGCCGGCGGATTGGCCGGCGGCATGTTCGCCATCTTTCCGCCGCCGGTCGAGAAAGCGCGGCGCAGCGCCGTGCCTTCGGCGCCGAGCGAC
>NZ_JAPYKP010000133.1:0-17379 GCF_037179725.1 Mesorhizobium sp. Cs1321R2N1
GCCGCGCAATGCGGCATCTGCACGCCGGCGCTGCTGGTCGCGGCAACGGCGCTGCTGGACGCGAAACCCAGGCCGACCGAGACCGAAGTGCAGGATGCGCTGGGCGGGATCCTCTGCCGCTGCACCGGCTACCGGAAGATCATCGCGGCGGTGATGGAGGCTTCCCTCCAGGCCGCGAGCCTGGATTTCCGTCTGCCTAGGTCCGGCCACGCCATCGGCGCGTCACCGGTCAGGCTCGACGGTGTACCAAAAGTGACCGGGGCCGAGAAATTCGGTGGCGATTCTTTCCCGGCCGATGCGCTTGCCGTGCTGGTGATCCGCTCGCCGCATTATCATGCCGGCTTCGCCTTCGGCGACATCGATGGCTGGGCAAGCCGCCATCCCGGTATTGCGGGCGTCTTCACGGCCGCCGATATCCCGGGCAAGAACTGCTTTGGCGTTATCGGCCCGTTCGCCGACCAGCCGGCGCTGGCCGAGGGCGTTGCCCGGCTTCGCGGCGAGGCGGTCGCCCTGATCGCCGGCGAGCGCGAGGCGATGCTCGATCTCGATCTGTCGGATTTCCCTGTCCGCTGGACCGAGCTGCCACATGTTCTCCAGCCTTGCGACGCGCAGGCCGCAGGTGCGGCGCTGATCCACGAAAGCCGCCCAGCCAATTTGTTGACCAAGGGCTTCGTCGAACGCGGCGATCCCGAGTTAGCACTTGCCAGTGCGGCCTTCACCGCGAGCGGCACGATCGACACCTCCTATGTCGAGCACGCCTATATCGAACCGGAAGCCGGCTATGCATATCTAGACGGCGACACGCTGGTCGTCGTCGCCTGCACACAGGCGCCCTACATGGACCGCGACGAGACGGCGAAGGTGCTTGGCCTCGCCGTCGACAAGGTGCGCATCGTGCCGACCGCAACCGGCGGCGGCTTTGGCTCCAAGCTCGACGTTTCCCTGCAACCTCTCATCGGCCTTGTGGCGCTGAAGACCGGGCGGGCGGCGGCGCTCGCTTACACCCGCAACGAATCCATGATGTCGACCACCAAGCGCCATCCGGCGCGGATGAAGGCCACCATCGGCACCGACGCCGACGGCTACGTCACCGGCATGGTCTTCGAAGGCGATTTCAACACCGGCGCCTATGCCAGTTGGGGTCCGACGGTCGCCAACCGCGTGCCGGTGCACGCCTCCGGCCCCTATGCGACGCCGAACTACCGTGCCGAGGGCCGCGCAATCCACACCCATGGCCCGATTGCCGGGGCCTTCCGTGGCTTCGGCGTGCCGCAGGCGACGATCATGCAAGAGACGCTGTATGACGAACTCGCCGGCAAGCTCGGCATGGACCGGCTCGACTTTCGTCTGAAGAACTGTCTTCAGAACGGCTCCGAAACGGTTACCGGGCAGCTTCTGGAGTCTGGCGTCGGCATTGCCGAATGCCTTCAAGCGCTGCGGCCGCATTGGACGCGGGCGACGGCCGATGCGGATGCTTTCAACGGTGCCGGTATCGATAGAAAGCGTGGCGTCGGCATCGCTTCGTGCTGGTATGGCTGCGGCAACACATCGCTGCCCAATCCGTCGACCATCCGGGTCGGCATCGCGGCCGACGGCGCGGTCATCCTGCACCAGGGCGCGGTCGATATCGGCCAGGGCTCCAACACCGTCATCACGCAGATTTGCGCCGACGCGCTCGGCCTGCCTCTGGAAAAATTCCAGTTGATGAGTGCCGATACGGCGGTCAGCCCCGACGCCGGCAAGACTTCGGCCTCGCGACAGACTTTCGTGACCGGCAAGGCGGCCGAGAAGGCGGGCCGCGCCCTGCGTGAAACAATCCTGCGCTTTGCCAATGTCTCGGACAAGGCTTCCCTTCAACTGGATGGCCCGGCGATCGTTATCCGTGAAGGCGAGGCGACGCGCCGTATTGATCTTGCCTCGCTCGAAATGGATGCCGACAGCTTCGTCTTCCGTGCCGAGGAGACCTATGACCCGCCAACGCTGCCGCTCAATGCCAAGGGGCAGGGCAAGCCCTATGCGGTCTATGGCTATGGCGCGCAGATCGCCGAACTCGAGGTCGACCTGAAGCTCGGCACGGTCAAGCTGATCAGGATCATCGCCGCGCATGACGTCGGCAAGGCGATCAATCCGCTGCTGGTCGAGGGCCAGATCGAAGGCGGCATCGCGCAAGGCATAGGCATGGCGTTGATGGAAGAATACATACCCGGCCGCACCGAGAACCTGCACGACTATCTCATCCCGACCATTGGCGACGTGCCACCGATCGAGACCATCCTTATCGAGGTCCCCGATCCTGAAGGGCCATTCGGCGCCAAGGGCCTGGGCGAGCACGTGCTGATCCCGACGGCGCCGGCGATCCTCAACGCCATCCGTCACGCCACCGGCGTGCTGGTCACCAAGGTGCCGGCAACGCCAAGCCGCATCCTGGCGGCCATCCGCGAGAAGGAGGCACGCACATGAGCGAGCTTGCGGAACGCTTCGAAACCCATGATCCCGGCGAGAAGCTGGTGGCGGAAAAGATCCGCTGCGATGCCTGTCCCGTCATGTGCTACATCGCTGACGGCCGCACCGGCGCCTGCGACCGCTACGGCAATGTCGCGGGCCGGATCGTGCGCATGGACCCGCTGACCATCCTCGACCATGCGGCCGAGACCGGCGCCGCCATGGTGCCCTTTGTCGCCGAGGGCGAGCAGTGGGACGGCGAACTGGTCAACACCGGCCGCCGCTTCGTCACGGCAATCGGCGCCGGCACCACCTATCCCGACTACAAACCCGCTCCCTTCATCGTCAGCCAGGAAGTCGAGGGCGTCGATCTCGTCACCGTGGTCACCGAGGGCATCTTCTCCTATTGCGGCGTCAAGGTGAAGATCGACACCGACCGCCATATCGGACCCGAAACGGCTATTGTGCGGGCCGAGGGTGAGGCGATCGGCCATGTCACGACGGGAGAATACGGCTCGCAGATGCTGTCGCTGGGCGGCGTGCATCATCTGACCGGCGGCTCCAAGGCGGAAGGCCGCGCTACCTGCGACGCGCTGCTCAATCTGTGCAACCGCAAACCGGTGGAGCTCAGCATAGACGGCGGCGCCACGGTCGTTGTCGAAGCCGGCAAACCGCCCGTCATCGACGGCAAGCAGGAACATCGCATGCGCGTCGGCTGCGGTTCGGCAACCATCGGCATGTTCGCCACGCAATGGCGCGGGCTGGTCGACGAGGTCGTGGTGGTCGACGACCACATCACCGGCGTCGTCTCCGAACACCAGGCGGGAAAGGTGCTGGGCTGGCAGGATACC
Organism: Mesorhizobium sp. Cs1321R2N1; assembly: GCF_037179725.1. Lineage (NCBI taxonomy): Bacteria > Pseudomonadati > Pseudomonadota > Alphaproteobacteria > Hyphomicrobiales > Phyllobacteriaceae > Mesorhizobium > Mesorhizobium sp. Cs1321R2N1. Next base: position 3,294 of record NZ_JAPYKP010000133.1, read on the forward strand.
GGCATCAAGATCATCGGCCGCCGGTCGACACCGGGCCGTTATTTCAAGGTCTCGGAGCCAGGCCTAGGCTGGGGCGGCACCAGTATTTCCGATCCGCTGTCGATCCTCGGCGAGTGGAATGCCAAGAAGGGCGCGCGCCCGGGCCTGTCGCTGCTGATGGTTTCGACCACCGGAGAGCAGTTCGCCTATTACGAGCTCGACGACGAGCTGAAACCGGTGCAGAAGCCGTTTCCCGATCGGCTGCGGAAATCGGTCAACCTGATCGAGGACAATTGCGAGCCGGCCTTGTGCACCGTGCTGTTCATTGGCGGCGCCGGCGGCTCGCTGCGCGCCGGCGTCACCGAAAACCCGGTCAATCTCACCCGCTCCGTGCAAGGCCTGACCACCTACGTCACCGTGGGCGGGGCGCCGGTCTATGTCTGGCCGGGCGGCGGCATCACGCTGATGGTCGATGTCACCAGGATTCCGGAAGGCGCCTTCGGCTATGTGCCGACGCCGGCACTGGTGGCGCCGATCGAATTCACCCTGCGTCGCGACGATTACGTCAGGCTCGGCGGCTACGAGGCGGAGATACGCAGCGTCGCGGACATCGTCGCCAAGGGCGGCGAGTATCTCAATCCCCGGCGCGGCACGGATGCTGCAACCCAAAATCCATGGCCGCCGCTGGCGCAGTTGCGCCGCGCGGGTGGGGCCGGATGATGGAAGGCCCGCAAGCGCATTGGCTGCAGGACGGGAAGCGGCTGCATCTCAACCATGGGCCGATCGACCTGATCGTCGAGGCCTTCGGTGAGACTGATGAGTGTCGCGCCGCCTATGCCCAGGCCGTCGCACGCTTCCAGACGATTCTGATCGAGTTGGTCGAGGAGCTTCCCGAACTGCGGCTCCCGGCATTCTTCCTGGCGCCGCGCGCCTTCGCCGGCCCGACGGCGCGTCGCATGGAAGCAGCCGTCATGCCCCTGGCGGAATGCTTCATCACACCGATGGCGGCCGTTGCCGGATCGGTAGCCGACGAAATGATCGCCGCGCTGCTTGCAGGCCGCAAGCTCGATCGCGCCTATGTCAACAATGGCGGCGACAGTGCCATCCACATCGACAACGGCCGGTCGATGGGATTGGCGGTCGCCGGCACCGGCAACGGCATGGCCGACCGGATCACGATCCGCGCGGAAGATGGCGTGCGTGGTGTCGCAACAAGCGGCTGGCGTGGCCGCTCCTTCTCGCTTGGCATTGCCGATGCCGTCACCGTGCTCGCGCGAACCAGCGCCGAGGCCGACGCGGCGGCGACGCTCATCGCCAACGCGGTGGACCTGCCCGGCAATCCCGCCATCAGGCGCATTCCCGCACGCGAGCTGTCGCCCGACAGCGATCTTGGCGCGCGGCTGGTGACACAAGGCGTCGGCAAGCTTGCACCTGATGAGGTGGCGCGGGCGCTGGACAATGGTCTTGCCGTCGCCGAAGATTTTCGTCGGCGCGGCCTGATTGCCGCATCGGCGCTGTTTCTTGGCGGGGAAGCCCGTATCAGCGGCTCCGTTGCACTGGCCGCGTCCAACAAGCATGAACCGGAGGAAGTTGCCCATGCCTGAATTTCCGATCCGCAAGATCGCGGTGCTGAGCGAAGAGATCTTTCACGAAGGCGGGCCAGTCGCAGAAGTGCCGCGCCGGCGTGCCGCCGCCATGGCCGTGGTCAAGAACCCGTTCGCGGGGCGCTATGTCGAGGATCTGCAAAGCGCCATGGACGATCTGAAGCCGCTCGGCCTGCTGCTCGCCGACCGGCTGATCGCAGCACTCGGCGGCGACATCAAACAGATTGACGGTTACGGCAAGGGCGCCATCGTCGGCACCGCGGGCGAACTGGAACATGGTGCGCTGTGGCACGTTCCGGGCGGCTACGCGATGCGCGAGCGGCTGGGCAATGCCAAGGCGATTGTGCCCTCGGCCAAGAAGGTCGGCGCCTTCGGCTCAAAGCTCGACGTGCCGCTCGGCCATATCAACGCCGCCTATGTGCGGAGCCATTTCGACGCCATGGAAGTCGGCATCAGCGATGGCCCGCGTCCTGACGAGATCCTGTTCTGCCTCGCCATGACCTGCGGCCCTCGCGTCCATAACCGCATGGGTGGCCTCGCGGCGGACGACATAAAAGCCTGGGACGGGTTGCGGTGAGCGGCGGGGACAACCTGCTCAAGCTGGTCGAGGCCGAAGAGGCCGACGAACACGACTACCTGCTGCAGGAACAGGTCGGCTTCATCCTGCGCAAGGCGCACCAGCGCCATGTCTCGATCTTCGCCGCCCGTATCGCCGATCTGACGCCGCCGCAATTCGCGGCCCTGGCCAAGCTGCGCGATGTCGGCGAGACATCGCAGAACCAGCTCGGCACGCTGATCGCCATGGACGCGGCGACGGTGAAGGGCGTCATCGACCGGCTGAAGGCGCGTGGTCTGGTCGAGCTTTCCAGGCATGAAGTCGACAAAAGGCGGCTGCTGGTCAACCTGACGGCCGAGGGCCGCGACGCGATCGAGCGCCTGATCCCGCTTGCAAGGGAGATCACGCAAGAAACGCTGGCGCCGCTCACGGCCAAGGAGGCCGCCACTTTCATGAAGCTGCTAGCGAAGCTGGCGTAGATTGATTCTGCCGGGCGCCATCAGCGCCCGGCAGAAGAGCATCGCCTCAGAGGCCGTTGTCCTTCAGCACCTGGGCGGCGTTTTCCTTGGTGATCTTCTCCGTCGGCAGAGTGATGGTCTTTTCCACCTTCTCGCCCTTGAGGAACTTGATCGCCTGGCGCAAGCCTTCCGCACCTGGGGTGACATAGGTGAACGTCGCCGTCAGCTCACCCTTGTTCACCATTTGGACGCCTTCGTTGGGCAGGCCGTCGATGCCGATGAACTTGATGTCCTTCTCGCGGCCGACATCCTTGGCGGCGAGATAGGCGCCGTAGGCCATCGGGTCGTTATGGCCGTAGACGAGATCGATCTTCTCGTTGGTCTTCAGCGCGTTGGCCATCAAATTGTAGGCCTGGTCCTGCTTCCAGTCGCCCGACTGCTGGTCGAGCAGATATTTGATGCCCGGCTCCTTGTCGGTGAATTCATGGAAGCCGTCATGACGGTCATGCGCCGGCTGGGTGCCCATGCCCCCCCAGATCTCGACCACATTGCCTGCCGCCTTGCCCTTGCCGCCGAGCAGTTCAACGGCATATTCACCGGCCGCACGGCCGATCAGCTTGTTGTCACCGCCGACGAACTGCGTGTAGTCCTTGGTGTCGACATTGCGATCGAGCACGAAGACCGGGATCTTGGCGTCGATCGCCTGCTGCACGACGCCGGTCAGGCCAGCCGATTCCTTCGGCGATACCAGCAGCGCGTCGACCTCCTGGCGGATCAGGTTCTCGACGTCGGCGACCTGCTTCTCGGTCTTGTCCTCGCCATCGGTGATGATCAGCTCGACCTCCGGATGCTTGGCGGCCTCGGCAATGATGTCCTTGTTGAACTGGGCGCGCCAGGGCTCGATGGTGGTCACCTGCGAGAAGCCGATCTTCCACTTTTTATCCTGGGCGAAGGCATGGCCGGTGGAGAGCAGTGCCGTGGTGGTCAGCAATGCCGCGCCGAGTGCGGCAAGCTTCAGCATGTCACGTCGCTTCATTTCTTGTTTCCTCCGAGATTGAGAGACGGTGTCTCTTGCGACGGCCGTTTTGCGGCGGCCGTTTCCTTGTGCGCCGCTCCAGGCAGGCGCAGATAGGCCAGCAGATCACCGGCATTGCGCTCCTGCACGAGCACGGTGCCGATGATGATCATCCCCTTCAGCACCAGCTGAAGGTTCGAATTGATGTTGTGGAGCTGCAATATGTTGGAGAGCAGCCCGAAGATCAGCACGCCGCAGAAGGTGCCTATCAGGCTGCCGCGCCCGCCCATTAGGCTGGTGCCGCCAATGACCACGGCGGCGATGGCGTCGAGCTCCAGCCCGGCGCCGGCGTCGGGCTTGCCTTGTCGGTACTGCGCCACGTAGAGCACCGCGGCAATACCGGCGAGCAGGCCTGATATGGCGTAGGTGGCGATCTTGACGCGCCCGGCGGCGATGCCGGAAAGCCGGGCCGCCTCCTCATTGCCGCCGATGGCATAGACATAGCGGCCGAACGGCGTGAAGCGCAGCACCGCGCCATAGATGACGATGGCGCCGAGGAAGAACAGGCCGGGCATGGGGATGACGCCGAACACCAGCGAGCGCAGCAGCTCGAAGTCGGCGGTGGCGTTGGAGCCGGTATAGACCGGCAGCACGGCATTGTTCTGGCCGGCGGTGAGCCGGGCGATGCCGAGCGCCGTCACCATCATCGCCAGCGTGACGATGAAGGGCTGCAGCCGCCCGCCGACGATGATGAAACCGTTGATGGCGCCGAACAGCAGGCCGACGCAGGGCGCCACCAGCAGCACACCGAGAACACCGAATTTGGGCTCGATCTGCGGCAGCAGGTACCAGAGCGAAAGGCAGCACAGGACGACGCCGACGATTGCCGGCGTGACCAGTCCGCGAATGGTGTCCAGCCTGACATCGCGCGCGGCGGCATCCGCGCCGGCGCGGGATTTCTCCACATTGAGGAAGATGAAGCGCGTGACGACGATGCCGAGGCACAGCGCAACCAGCGCAACGGTCGGCACGCCCAGCACGACGCCGGGCGTCACGCCGGGAACCGTCAGCAGCATGGCGCACACCACAGAGCAGATGGCCATCAGCGAACCGACGGAAAGGTCGATGCCGCCGGTGATGATCACCGCCGTCATGCCGGTCGCGATCAGCCCGGTGGTCGACACCTGGCGCAGCACGTCGAGCAGATTGCCATAGGACAGGAAGATGTTGTTGCCCTTGGAACTCACCGGCGAGCCGAGAACGCCAATCAGGAAGATGGCGATCAGGCCCCAATAGAGCTTGGTGCGGGACAGGAGTTTCAGTGCGGTCATGCGGCGGGTCTCGATAGGGTCCGGCGCGGCGCCGCGAGGCGCATGATGGCCTCCTCGCTCGCCGCGTCGCGGGAAAGGATGCCTGTCTGGCGGCCATCGGCCATCACCAGGATGCGGTCGGAAAGATGCAGCAATTCCGGCAGCTCGGAGCTGATGACGGCGATGGCAAGGCCATCGCGCGCCAGCCGGAAGATGAGGTCGTAGATCTCGCGCTTGGCGCCGACATCGATGCCGCGCGTCGGCTCGTCGAGCAACAGCACCCTTGGCCTCGTCGCCAGCCATTTGCCGATGACGACCTTCTGCTGGTTGCCGCCCGACAGCGTGCCGGCGGGCTGGTCAATATCCCGGCAGCGAATGCCGAGCGCCTTGACCGCCCGCCGCGCCAGCCCCTGTTCGCCGGCCAGCGAACGGATGCCGAAGCGGGCCAGCGCGCCGACCAGCGGCAGCGCCACATTGTCCGATATCGAGGCCTGCAGATGCAGGCCTTGCGTCTTGCGGTCCTCGGTGACCAGCGCGATGCCCAGCCGCCGCGCATCGCGTGGTGAGCGGATATCCACCGGCTGGCCGTCGAGCCTGATCTCGCCGCCGGCACGGCCATCGCTCGCGCCGAAGATCGCTTCCATGATCTCGGTGCGGCCGGAGCCCAGCAGGCCGCCAATGCCCAGAATCTCTCCGGCGGCCAGATCGAAGCTGACGCCGCCGATCACCTGCCGCCAGCCCTGGCGGTCGGGTTTCGACAGCGACAGGTCGCTGACCGAAAGCACGGTCCTGTCGCCGGGATCCCGCTCGTCGTGAGAGGATGCGAGCAGGTCCCGTCCGACCATCGCCGAAATGATGGCATTCTCGTCAAGCTCGGCCATCGGCCGCGTCAGCACATGGCGTCCATCGCGGAAAACGGTGACGCGGCCGGCCAGATGCATGACCTCGTCGATGCGGTGCGAGATGTAGACGATGGCGACGCCGCTATCGGCAAGCTGGCCGATGATGCGGAACAGCCGCTGGCATTCGGCCGGGGACAGTGCCGAGGTCGGCTCGTCCATGATCAGCATGCGCGCCGACATCGACAGCGCCTTGGCGATCTCGACCAGCTGCTGTTCGCCGACACGCAAGGCACCGACGCGTGCCTCCGGATCAAGTTCGATGCCGAGCCGCTGCAGGAGGGCGCTTGCCGCGCGGCTGCTCGCCTTGCGGTCGACGATCAGTCCCGCGATCAGCTTCTCGCGGCCGAGAAAGATGTTGTCGGCGACGCTCAGTTCCGGCACCAGATTGAGTTCCTGGTGGATGATGGCGATGCCCGCGTCCTCGGCATCGCGCACGCCGGCGAAGCTGACCGGCCGGCCGTCGATACTGACCGTGCCTTCGTAGCCGGTATAGACGCCGGACAGGATCTTCATCAGCGTCGACTTGCCGGCGCCGTTCTCGCCCATCAAGGCATGGACTTCGCCGCGCCGCAATTCGAAGCCGACGTCGACCAGGGCGGTGATGCCGCCAAAACTCTTGGAAATATGCTCGGCACTCAGAACGATGTCCGAGCGATCCGACGCCGCACTGCGCGTCGAGGAAAGGGAATTGTTCTGTTCCATGACAATGGCGGCCTCCCTTCCGTCCTCGTCAGCTACGCGAACGCTAATCTAAACGTTTCGATCATGTCAAGCCGATATGGGAGTAGCGCAACTTTGATGCATTTCAATTCTTGCCTAAAACGGCAAGATTCCGTAGGTATTGGCGGCAAGGGGTGGCGAAACGTTTCGAAAATGACAGCGTCAGGGCGAAAAAAACACCGCAAATCCACCGCACCCACCATGCTTCACGTGGCTGAAGCGGCGCGTGTCTCGGTCGCCACCGTGTCGGCGTTGATCAACGGCACGGCGACCGTCAGCCCCGAGCTCAGCGCCCGCATCGAGCAGGCGATCCGCGATATCGGCTACAAGCGCAACGCCATCGCCCGCAGCCTGAAGGTGGGCACGACGCGCACCATCGGCCTGACCGTTCCGCACATCACCAACCCCTTCTTCACCGATGTCGTCTCGGTCATCCAGCAGGCCTTCGACCGCGCCGGCTACGCCGTCATGCTGTGCTGCACCGACGAGGATTTGAACACCCAGGACGACCAGATCAGGCTGCTGCTCGACCGCATGGTCGACGGGCTGATCGTGGCGCGCGTCGGGGACGGTGCGATCCTCAAGCGGATCGTCGCCGACGCCAATGTGCCTGTCGTGCTGATGGATCGTCTGTGCGAGGGCATCGACACCGACGCCGTGGTACTCGACAACCAGCGCGCGGTGTTCGACGCCATGAGCTATTTGATCAATCTCGGCCACCGCCGCATCGGTTACATTACCGGCACCTCGGATATTTCACCCATGCATGACCGCATGACCGGATATCGCGAGGCGCTCCAGGCCGCCGGCTTGCCGGTGTCCGAAGAGCTGGTTCGCTCCGGCAATTTCCACGAGATCGACGGCTACAACGCAACCATGCAGCTGCTGTCGCTGCATGACCGGCCAAGCGCGATCTTCTCGGCCAACAACCCGATGGTGATCGGAACCATGAAGGCGATCCGCGACATCGGGCTGTCCTGTCCGGAGGATATTTCGGTAGCCTGCTTCGACGATTTTCCTTGGTCCGACGTGTTCCAGCCTCAACTGACCACGGTGGCGCAGCCGGTGCAGGCGATCGGCGAACAGGCGGCCAATCTGCTGCTCGACCGTCTCGCCGGCAACCGGGATGCGCCACCGCGCAAGCTCGTCCTCAAGGGCCGATTGATGATCCGCAATTCATGCCGGCCGCTGAGGGAGGTGGTGCAGAGCGTGAGTGCCTAAATGCCGAAAGTGTGAATCGGTTTTCGGATAACGTCGTGCTTCCTGAGATTGATCAGGACGTGAAAACACCAGAACACAGTTCTTGCAGCTTCGAAAACACGCCCTTGCCGCCCGTGATGACCTGTGTCCCGTTCTGCAGCACCGTCTTCGGATCCGCCTTCAGGATCGTGCCGCCGGCTTCCTCGATCAGCAGCATGCCGGCCACGCAGTCCCACGGGTTCATGTGTTCTTCCACATAGCCGAGCAGCCGCCCCGAGGCGACATAGGCAAGCATCAGCGCGCCGGACGCGTTGCGGAAGAACACGCCGCCCTCGGCCAGGATTTTCTTGATCAGCACGGCGATGGTTTCGGCCTCCGCCCGGTTTGAGAAGCCGGTGCCCACCGAGCCCTCTTCCAGGCTGGCCGCCGCACTTGTCTTGACCGGCCTGCCGTTGACGAAGGCGCCGCCGCCCAGCCTTCCGTGGAAGGTCTCGCCGGTCGAGGGTTCGTGGATGACGCCGACGATCGTCTCTCCATCACGGGCGCAGGCGATCACCACGCACCAGGCCGGAATGCCGCGGACGAAATTGGCGGTGCCGTCGATGGGGTCGATCACCCAGACATGGCCTGTCGAGCCGGCGACCGAGGCGTGCTCCTCGCCGACGATGCCGTCTTGCGGATAGTCGGCGGCGATTGCCGCGCGGATGAACAGCTCGACCTCGCGGTCCGCCTGCGAGACCAAATCCTGATGGCCCTTGCTTTCGATGGTCAGGCTGTCGAGATCGCGGAAATATCTCAGGCCGAGTTCGCCGGCACGCCGCGCCAGATCGATGGCAAACTGCTCGCGTCTATCGAGATCATGGGGCAAGGCAAGGCTCGCTGTTGCGAAGGATACCCGCGTTTAGCAGAGCATCGACGTCGGCAAAAGCGGCTGGCGGCTTATTCGTTTCAGGCGGCCTGTGACAGAGATTCGTGAGCCTCGGCCAAAATCTCGAAGGAGCGCACGCGGGCGGCGTGATCGAAGATCTGCGCGGTGACCATCAGCTCGTCGGCACCGGTACGGCGCACGAAGGCATCGATGCCCTGGCGGACCGTTTCCGGCGAGCCGACGACGGCGCAGGACAGCGCCTGGCCGAGCATGGTCTTGGCCATCGGGTCGAGATCGCGATCATAATTCTCGACGGGCGGCGGCAATCGTCCGGGCCTGCCGGTGCGCAGATTGACGAAGGCCTGCTGCAGCGAGGAGAACAGCAGTCGTGCCTCGGCGTCGGTGGGTGCTGCAAAGACGTTGAGGCCGAGCATGACATGCGGCTTGTCGAGTTGCTCGGACGGCTGGAAGCGCGAACGGTAGATGTCCAGCGCGTGGTCCAGTTCCGCCGGCGCGAAATGCGAGGCGAAGGCGTAGGGCAGGCCGAGCATGGCGGCGAGCTGCGCGCCGTAGAGGCTCGACCCAAGAATCCAGATCGGCACCGTCTGGCCTTCGCCGGGCACGGCGCGCAGGCGCTGGCCCTCCTCGGCGGGCAGGAAATACCCCATCAGCTCGACGACATCCTGCGGGAAATTGTCGACGCCGGCCTCGAGGTTGCGGCGTAGCGCCCGCGCCGTGTTCATGTCGGTGCCGGGCGCCCGGCCGAGGCCAAGATCGATCCGGCCGGGAAACAAGGCGGCCAGCGTGCCGAACTGCTCGGCGATCACCAGCGGCGCATGATTGGGCAGCATGATGCCGCCGGCGCCGACACGAATGGTCTTGGTGCCGCCGGCGACATGGGCGATGACGACAGCCGTTGCCGCACTGGCGATGCCTGGCATGTTGTGGTGCTCGGCCAGCCAGTAGCGCTTGTAGCCGAGCCGCTCGGCGTGGCGAGCGAGATCGAGCGAATTGGCAAGCGAGTGCGAGGCATCGCTGCCTTCGACGATCGGCGACAGGTCGAGAACGGAAAGTTCGGTCATATGCTGGTCTCCACGATCTTCTTCTCGCGCACCCGGGCCTCGAAGGCCGTGCGGTCGGGAATGGTGACGCCGAGCTGGCCTTCCAGCATGTCGGCAAGCTCGGCGGCAGTGGCGATATGCTTCTGCTCGGTGCGGCCATCGATGTGATGGATGGACAGGCGATCGCCGCGCAGCCCGTAGCGCCGGTCGGGCGCGGCGCGCGCCGCCGAAACCGAGGTCAGGAAATGCGATGCCGGATTGGTCGACAGGAAATAATTGGCGATGGAATAGTCGACTTCATATTGCGGCTGCAGGTCGAAGCGATACAGCGAGCGCCAGTCGCCGCCGATGGCGCCCTGCAGGCGGAAGTGATCGCCGGTTTCGGCGATGCGGTACGTTTCGTGCGGGGTCGTCTGTTCGAGGCCAGGCTCGAACAGCAGCGGGGCGGTCAGGGTCAGGCCGCCGAAGCCGACATCGGCTATATAGGTCCGGCCATCGAGCTCGACGCGCAAAAGCATATGGCTGCGCGCAGTGATCGCGTCCTCGCTCTGACCCCAGAGCACGCGCGCGGCAAGGCCGCCGACCTCGAAGCCAAGCGCCTTCAGCGCATGCATGAAGAGGAGATTGTGCTCGAAGCAATAGCCGCCACGCCCGGCAAGGACGATCTTGTCCTGCAGCGATGCGGCGTCCAATCGGACCGGTCGCCCCAGAAACGGATCCATATTCTCGAAGGGGATCGCCTGCGGATGCAGGAAATGGAGCGTCTTCAGCGTGTCGAGCGAAACATCCCTGGACCCGGCATGGCCGATCCGGGCGAAATAGGCGTCGAGGTCGAAGGGAGCGTCGTTCATCGGGAAGGGCACCAGGCACTGATCGGGCGGATATAGGCATTCGATCCCGCCGCCGCAAACCGTACGCCGGTTAGCCGGCGGCCGTGCCGTCCTGCTCGTCGGCTTCCTCCTCGATGACCGCCGTATGTTGGGCGGCGAGAAAATTGCCGACATGGCTAAGGCTCTCGAAATGGTCACAGAACACCTTGACGACGACCAGCAGTGGCACCGCCATCAGCGCGCCGACGAAGCCCCACAGCCATGACCAGAATGCGATGGCGATGAAGATCGCCACGGCGTTGATCTCAAGCCGCCGCCCGACCACCATCGGCGTCACGAACTGGCCTTCGATGACGTCACACAATACCAGGAAGGCAGGCGCCAATAACGCATAGGCGATCGTGTCGAAGCTGATCAGCGCGATGACCGTGACCAGGACAAGCGTGATCATGGCCCCGACATAGGGCAGGAAATTGAGCAGAGCGGCCGCCGCGCCCCAGACCAGAGGATTGGGCATGCCGAGGGCCCACAGGCCGAGGCCGATGACCGTGCCGAGGCCGGTGTTGATGATGGTGACGGTGAGCAGGTAGTGCGAGATTTCCCGCTCGACATCGTAGACGACGCGCAGCGCCCGCTTTTTCTCGGTGAGGCTGGCGAAGGACTGGATGATCTTTTCGTAGAACATCGTGCCCGAGGCGAGCAGGAACAGCGACAACACAAAGATGATGGTCAGGCTTGTTCCGGCCGACAGAATGTTGCTCGCCGCGGACGAGAAGAAGCCCGACTGCGCTACCGCGACCTTTTGCACACCCGGTTCTTGCGATGTTTCGGTCAGCCCTTCGATCTGGTGCGCGATGTCCATGATCCTCTCGACCGGACGCCGCAACTGCGCCAACCGTTCGGTCAGTTGCTGGCCGATGGACGAGGTGTTGTTGATGAGATCGATGACGGGGCCACTGAGCACATAGCCGGCGCTCGCGAAGACGATGATGGACACAAGCACCAGAAGCGTCGCCGAAATCACTTCGGGAATGCCGCGCTTGCGCAGCAGCCGCACGATCGGCGTCAGTGTCAGCGTCAGCAGGAAGGCCAGAATGACCGGCATGAAGAAGGCACGCGCGAAATAGAGCGCATAGACGGTCATGAACAGGAAGATGCCGATGAGCAGCGAGCGCATCAGGCGCGTATCGGCGCGCGTCGCCACACGCGACACTTCAGCTTCGGCTACGCCTGCGCCCAAAGCGGCGGATTCGGCTTTCATCGTGGTCCCTCGGCGGCACACCACAACTGATGCAATCCGCACACGGAAACGTCGGCACGGCTTCAAGGTTCCGTTAGCCGGCAGCGATGGCACGGCCGTCGTTGCGGGGTCCTGCCGCCGATAGCTCACGAACAGCTCGGCTGCGAGTGTTCCGTATTACATGCCGTGTAATTGAGTCCGGGCACCTGGCGGGCCTAGTACGGGTGCAGGCCTTCGCAACCGTGGGATCGCAAGGCTGGCGTGGCGAGGATATCGCCCGCGCGACTACGCCCTACCCTGAAAGAGGACATCACGATGCAAAGATTTACCCTTCAAACAACCGAGTCGGCGCCGGAGAAATCCAGGCCCGCTTTGAAGGCGCTTGAGGAGAGGTTTGGCTTTCTTCCGAACGTCATGGCGACGATGGCCAACAACCCGGTTCTCCTCAACGGTTTCGTCAGCAGCTTCGGCAGTTTTCACGGCGGAAGCTTCGATGAGATCGAGAAGCAGGTGCTGCTGCTGACCAACGCGGTCACCATCAAATGCCCCTGGACCGTCGCCGCGCATTCGACATTCGCCATCGAGGACGGGATTGCCGAAAGCGAAGTCAAGGCGATCCGGGATGGCAGGTTGCCGTCGGACCCGAAATATGCGGCACTCTCGGCGCTGACGAGGGCGCTGATCGAAAACAAGGGAAACGTGAGCGACGCGGACATCGATGCGTTTACTTCGGCGGGCTATTCAAAGGCCCAGATCCTGGAAGTGGTAACCGGTGTCGGCGTCTCCACCATGGCGGCGACCACCACCAACATGGCTGGCACGCCGATCGAGGAACGCTTCCAGCCGCAGGCATGGTCTCCCGCCGCCGCGATGGCGGCCTGACCCGATCGACGGCGCATGGACCGGCTGGTGCCAAGCGCCGTCGATCAATACCTGATCGCATCGGCGTGTATCGTTCGAGGGACTGCGAGGACAGCGGGCTATGAGGACAAATCCCGGAACGGCTATGACGCCCGACCTGGGCACGCTCTTGCGTTACTGGCGCGATGTGCGTGGCAGAAGTCAGCTTGATCTATCCCTCGATACCGGCATTTCGCAAAGGCAGATCAGTTTCATCGAAAGCGGACGCAGCGTTCCCGGCCGCGAGACCCTGATGGCGATCGCCCGGGCGCTCGATGTCCCCTTGCGCGAGCGCAACGCCTTGCTTCTGGCGGCAGGCTACGCGCCGATGTTTTCCGAAGGCGCCTGGGATTCCGTGGAAATGAAGAGCGTGACCGATGCCCTGACGCGCATCTTGCGGCAGCATGAACCCTATCCGGCGCTGGTCATGGACCGGTACTGGAATGTGCTGATGACCAACGAGGCCGCGCCGCTCTTCTTCGGCTGTTTTCTCGACATGGCCGCTCGTGAAGGACCGCGCAACATGCTCCACCTCATGTTCGATCCCGAAGGCATACGCCCGTTCGTCGCCAATTGGCCTGACGTGGCGCGGAGCCTGTTCGAGCGGGTCTATCGCGAATCCATCGGCCGCGTCGTCGACGAAAAGACCGAGGAGTTGCTGGCGGCGCTGCTCGCCTATCCGGACGTGAACAGTGATTGGAAAAATCCGGTGGCGATCGGCTTCATGCCGGTCATTCCGCTTGGCTTCATCAAGGACGGTCGCCGCCTGAACTATTTTTCGATGGTCACCACGGTGGGTACCCCCCAAACCGTCGCCGCCCAGGAACTGCGCATCGAGTGCATGTTCCCGGCCGACGAGGCGACCGAAATCCATCATGCCGCGATGATGGATACGGCCTCGCACCGGGCAAAGCGATAAGCAGGCCTATCGGAGGGCCAATGGAACCAGGGGCAATCCTTGCGGAGCCTCATTAAGTTCACGCGACAGGCGCCGTCACGGCCGGCGCGGGTTTCGCCGTTTCCTTGCGCACGACCGGCGCCACCTTGGTGCCGTAAAGCTCGATCGCCTTCATGATCTTGGCGTGTGGCATGGCGCCGATCGCCATTTGCAGCAGGAAGCGGTCGTTGCCGAAGATCCTGTGCTGGGCGACAATCTTTTCCGCCACCTGCTCCGGATTGCCGACGAACAGGGCACCATTGGGACCACGCGACTGGTCGAAATGCGCGCGCGATGTCGGGCCCCAGCCGCGCTCTCGACCGATGCGGTTCATCACTTCCGCCTGCGGGCCGTAGAAGTCGTCCGCCGCCTGCTCGGTCGTCTCGGCGATGAAGCCATGCACGTTGATGCTGGTGGCCAACCCTGCCGGATCGCTGCCGGCCCGCTTGGCTGCCTCACGGTAGAGGTCGAACAGCGGCGCGAAGCGCGCCGGCTCGCCGCCGATG
>NZ_JAPYKP010000134.1:0-17147 GCF_037179725.1 Mesorhizobium sp. Cs1321R2N1
ACCGCCTTGTTCCCAAGGAACGCCTCGATAAAGCTCATCTGTCCCGTCCGCTTCACCGCCATCGCAAATCCCTCCGAGCCATAATCGAAGTGAATCACAATGCCAGAATTGCGCAACAGGCCCCTTGTGGGAGAAGGTGGATCGGCGCGCAGCGCCGAGACGGATGAGGGGTGCGCGAAGGATCGCCGTCCTTGCCAAGCTGGAGCACCCCTCATCCGTCGCCTTCGGCGACACCTTCTCCCACAAGGGGAGAAGGGAAAGCTGGCGCGCCTCACGCATTCCACAGACCCTTCTTCTTCATCTCCTCCATTTCGCGCGCAGCGCGTTCGCGCAGCCTTGCGTCACGCAGCAGCTTCTCCACCGCGGCGTCGTCGGATTTGTCGGAATAGCGGAATTCGGAATCGGCGTAGCGGTTGATCTCCTGCATGACCATGTCCATCGAGAACGGGCCGCGCAGTTCCTCGATCATCGCTTTCTTGTCGTCGTAGTTCTTGTGCATGAAGGCTTCCGGCTTCTCGAACCAGTCGTCGGGAAGCTCGATGTCCATGGCGCGCATCTTGATGGCGTCGGTGACGTTCTTGATGGCGCGGCCGGTGAAGCGCGGTTCGGCGTCCTTGATCAGGTGCAGGTAGGTGCCGATGTCGGCCATGGTCTTGGGCGCGCCGTTTTCCTTCACGTAGCGCTCATAGACCCGCATCAGTCCGTCCTCCTGCGGCTTTTCATGCTCCTCATAGGCTTCGGTCACGGCGCGCTGGATTTCCTGCGCGGCATAGAGTTCGTGCTTGCCCAGGGGGATCTCATGGTTCTTGCCGGCGAGCAGCACGAAAATGTCGATATAGTCGTCCCGGGTCTGCGGTCCGTCGACCAGCCAGCGGGCGCCGGCGCGCTGGCGCAACGCATCGTCGACATTTTCGGGATAGTTGGAAAACATGCCGAACGAGCAATTGCCGCGCACCACGGTGGCGGCGCCGGCGAAGGCATCCATCAGCACGCCGGTGATCTCCTGCTGGCCGGCCGAAGCGCGGTCGTCCGAGCGTCGAGCGGCCACCTGGTCGATGTCGTCGATGGTGCCGAAGCCGATGACGCGCGGGTTCAAGACATTGTTGATGAACTGGCGGCAGTTCTGGCCTGATTTGCCCTGGTAGGAGGAAATCTGGTCGACGCCGAAATTCTCATAGGCGAAGGGATAGCCGGCGACCTGGCAATAGCCGTTGACGAGGCCGGCGATCATCTGGATCAGCGTCGTCTTGCCGGTGCCGGGCGCCCCGTCGCCGATGAAAGTGAACAGGAAGCCGCCAAGCTCGACGAACGGGTTCAGCTCGCGTTCGAAGTCGTAGGCCATCAGCATCTTGGCGAGTTTGACCGACTGGTATTTGGCGATGTGGTTGCCGACGACCTCTTCCGGCGTCTTGAAGGTCATCACCAGCGGCTTGGAGCGCTTGCCGGGCGCGACGTCGAAGCCGTCGAGGGTGAAGTCGTCGGCGTCGATGCGGATATGGGCGTTCTCGAACGGACCGATGCCGTCGAAGCGGCCTTTGCGCGCCAGAAGCCCGTCGATGGCGACGCGGGCGAAGGCGCGGGCGCGGGTCATCAGGTCGGTATCGTCGGTCGAGCCCGATATCGCCTTGTCGAGACCGGCCAGGATCGATTTCACCGCGTCCTGCGGCGTGTCGAACAGGAAGTCCGGTTCTGGTATGTCGTTCGGCGCCTCGCCGTCACTGTCGATGAGCTGGAACAGGTAGGAGGCAAGGCTGAAGGCCGAGATATAGGCCGAGGCCGACAGCAGTTTCTTGAAGGTGGACGCCTCCTCGCCTTCGAGCGGAGCGCGGGTGTTCCTGGCCTGCAGGCTTTCAAGATCGGAGCCTTCGGCGAACACGTCCGATACCGCGAGCGCGAGCGCCGCGCCGCGCCGGGCGCGAAAGAGCAGCGTGTGCTGCGCGATGGTCAGCAACTGGTCGTCGGGATGGACGGCGCCGACGGTCTTCGACAGCTCGACCTCGCGGGTGCGGCGCACCGAGCCGACCGAGACGGTGGAAACGAAGCGCCGGTTGGTGCCGGCAAGCGCCGTGCTGGATTCGCGCGAGGGATCCTCCAGCACGACGATGCGGGTGATGAAGCTTTGCGCGGTGGCGCGGTGCTTTTCGATCGCCGCTTCCGGGATGGTGGTCAGGCCGGTATCCATGAAGGGTGCTCCGTGGTGTGGCGGTCAGACATCCGATATCACCTGTCCATTCGACAGGATGTGAACCTTGTAGCCGGCAAATATCTTTTGTGCTTCGCCCGCGGCATAAAGCGCCTGATAAGCCTCGTGCGGGATCAGCGCGTGGTTTTCGTAGCTCGATACGCCCTGGCGAGCGGCCTCGAGGTCATCGGTGTTGATGAAGAATTCCTGCGTCGTCTTCTCGCTTGAGAACAGACCCTTGCGGCCCGGCTTCTCGCCCTTGGAATAGACTTCCTGGATGGTCCAGGTCAAAAGCCAGGCGTTTTCGGGCTTGCGCACCTTGGCCAGCACTTCCGTCACCGTCGAATTGTTGTCGGTGATGCCTGCCGAGTAGAAGGGACCGAGCACCACCCGCCTCAGCTGCTTGGGGTGCAGCGGCTCGAAGTCCTTGTCGAGGTTGACGGCGATGGTCGCCGGCGACAGCGTATAGGCCGAATTCTTCTCGGTGAAATCGTCGAAACGATGGGCAAGTTCGGGGTTGAGCAGGCCGTCGACCGGCAGCGGAATGTCGACCTTGTCGTTGAGCTTGCCGCTCCGGTCGACAAGCTGGCTGACCATGCTGTCCGACGAATCCTCCACCGTCACCATGTAGACCAAAGGCAGGTTGGCGCTGCCGTCGAAGGTCGCCCAGTGGACCAGATAATAGGGCCGCGCCGTCTTCGGATTGACCGACACCTTGGCCGTCTGCGCCAGCGTGAACGGACCGAAGGTCTGCTCGCTCTTGACGTCCTCGAGATAGAGCCGCTCGGCCATCGATTTCTGCAGCGCGTCGGGGAACTGCTTGTGGCGTAGGATGAAGTCGGCCATCTCCTCGCGCAGCTCGCCGGCCTGGGGGATGTTGGCGAGCCGGCCGTCGGCCTGGCGGCGGTCGTTTTCCAGTTCGAGCAGGTTCTGGAACACCGGGTAGCCGCTTTCGGCGCGCGAAATGCGGAACGTGTCCATGAAGCCCAGCCGGTTGCGCCAGCAGGAAAAGGACTTGTCGAGCCGGGCGATGTATTCGGCAACGATCCTGGCGACGATGCCGTGCCGGTAAAGCGGCGAGCGGTCGTCGCGCATGAACACTTCAAGGCCGCCGAGCGCTGCCGTGATTGCCGAGAAATACCGCGCCGCCGCGTCGTTTTCGGGTGTCATGCTGTCAGCCCTGCGATTGTCGCACCGGTGCGCGCGGCAATTATGACTGCACGTAGTTGGCCGAATTGTGCTTCTTCAGCACCTCGTCGAAGCGGCGGGCGAAGGCGTCGTCGGCCAGCTTCTTGCGGCGCTGGATGTCGGCGCTGGCCACCATGTTCTTCTCGTGCATCTCCAAGAGGTCGCCGATGTGCTTCTGCGAGGCTGCGCCGATGCCGGCCATGGTTTCCTCGGCCGTGTTGTCGACCTGGCTGCCCAGCGTGTTGATCTTGTGGGCGACGTCCTGCTGCGCGGCGGTCTTCAAAGAATCTTCCAAAGCCTTGTAGAGCACGATGCGCTGCTCGGTATCGATGGTCAGTTTGTTGATCAGCGTCGACTGCGCGGCGATCTGGTTATTGAGCGAATCAACGAAGGTCTGGAACATCGAGGTGTAGCGCTCCAGCGTCTGGCTTTCGGCCAGCAGCTCCTGTTCCTTGGCCTGCTTTTCATTGTATTCGGTGGCGAGCTTGGAACGCTCGCCCTCGAGCTGCGTGCGGTCTTTCTGGCTGGTCGAGGCGGCGATCTTGTTTTCGATGTCGAGCAGCATCGGATTGAGCTCCTCGATGCGCTTCTGCACGGCTTCGAGGTTCGTCATAGTGGTCTTGCGGCGCTCGATAACCTGCGACAGGCTGGCTTCGGAGGTCTTGTAGCGCTGGTCGAGAACTTCCTTCTGCGCCTTCAATATGCCGACGATAGTGTCTGACTTGGCCAGCAGTTCCTGCAGATTGCCGGCGAGCGACATGTTGCGCACGCGGTCGGTGCGCATGCGCTGCTTGCGCTGCGCCGAAAAGACGCCGACGAAGTTTTCCCAGCCGGTATAGTTCTTCATGCTCTCGAACTCGGCGCCGAAGACATTGGTGGCGTCCTCGAGGCCGATGATCAGGTCGGCGATGTTGCCTTCCATCACCTTCTGCTGCTTCAGCACGTCCTCGATGCGGGCGTTCTCGATGTCGAAATTGGCGTCGCCGATTTTCTTGTCGGCGGTTGCGAGCGTGTCGAGCACGGTGCCGGATTGCTCGATCTTGGTGCGCATATCCTGGACGACCTGCTTGGTCTTGGCAATTTCGGCATCGAAATTCTGCAATGTCGCCATAGGGGCCTCCCGCTTCGGCTTCCGCTCGCTGGTTGCGAACAGCGGCGAATATATGTGGGGTATCAGGGGATTGAAAGACGTGAAAACAGTGCGCTGCGCGAAACAAATATTCGGCTGAACCCTTGAAAGGCAATGGAGCCGTGGTCATGGCGTGATCAACTGGCCGACCAAGCCTGGTTCAGCTGATTTTGAACTTTCATGTCGGCAAAGCAATCAGTCCACGCCGAAGCGGATGGCTCCGAAACTTGACAATAACTGACCCTTGCAGCCCCACAGGCGGGCGCAAGCCGGTCCGTCCCACTCCGGACGGCCTCTGCTCAGGGCTTGGGATCGGCCTTCAGATAGGCAATGACGTTGGCGATGTCGTCGTTATTGCTCAGGCCGCTGAAGGCCATCCTGTTGCCGGGCACCTTCAGCTTGGGCGATTTGAGGTATTCGGCAAGATTTGCCTCGTCCCAGACGAGACCGGCAGCGCCCGCGCTCTTCATCGCCTCCGAATAATGGCCGAGGAAGCTTTCGGCGATTCCCGCCGTGCGGCCGACGACGCCCATAAGATGTGGGCCGACCTTGTCGCGGTCGGTGGCCGCCTCATGGCAGGTCATGCACCGGTTGAAAACATGTTTGCCCAGCACAGGATCGCCTCCGGCCTCGGCAACGGAGGTGGCCACGAGAAGAAGGCTGGCGGACAAGACGGCTCGAAGCATGGCTGACCCCGGGGAGTTCTGGCTGAGGCGGGAAAATAGGGCGCCGACCTTAACAAAGGCACCATGGAATGGCGTGGCTGCAAGAGGTGGCAGCCGGCTGCCCGACACCGACGTCCGGCGGGCTTTCGTTTCAGCCGCTGACAAAGCCGATGAAGTCGTCGGGTGCCGCGCGGCCCATTTCCTCTTCCCAATGGCGGCGGCAGAGCGAGACATAGACATCCTTGCCGATCGCCACCTGTTCGCCCTGCCGGGCCACCTTGCCGTCGGGACCGAGGCGCACGACCATCGTGGCCTTGCGGCCGCAACGGCAGATGGTGCGCACCTCGCGCAGATCGTCGGCGATGGCCAGCAGCGCGCGCGAGCCGGGAAACAGCTTGCCCTGGAAATCGGTGCGCAGGCCGTAGCACATGACGGGGATGTTGAGCCGGTCGGCGATGCGGGCAAGCTGCCAGACCTGTTTTTCCTCCAGGAACTGCGCCTCATCGACGAAGATGCAATGCGCCGCCGTGTGCTTGTGATGCTCGGCGACGCGGGCGAACAGGTCGTCGCCATCGCGAAACATCTCGGCTTCCGCCTCCAGCCCGATGCGCGACGAAATCAGGCCGGTGTCGCCCATGCGGTAGTGACCGGCGACGAACAGCATCGTCGTCATGCCGCGTTCGCGGTAATTGTAAGATGCCTGCAACAGCATGGTCGTCTTGCCGGCATTCATCGTCGCATAGTGGAAGTAAAGCTTGGCCATGCCGCCCTTTTAAGCCGACTTGGCGCCGCGCGGGGAGGGGCCGCCGCCGCATTCCCCTGAAAAAGCAGCCATTGCCGAGGCAGATTGCGCTTGGGCCTGGCACGGAAAGCGTCAGCGGTGTCGCTGATTGGCCAGCCAGCGCCGTTGATCGTGATTGTCTTAGTGCTTGAAACCACTTCAGAATGGTGTTTGGCTGACGAAACAAGGCGGGCACAAAAACCGTAACTTCGCTTCGCCAAAGAATCGAAATGGGAGAATACAGATGTCGCGTATGAATTCCTTCGTCGCCGGCCTAGGCTTGGCGGCTTTCCTGTCCACGGGTGCTGCCTTCGCCGGCGATCCGGCAAGCTGCAAGGCGGTTCGCCTCTCCGACGTCGGCTGGACCGACATCCAGGCCACCACCGGGCTGGCCTCCGTGCTGCTCACCGCGCTCGGCTACGAGCCGCAGGTGATCCAGCTCTCGGTTCCGGTGACCTATGCGTCGCTGAAGAACAAGGACCTCGATGTCTTCCTCGGCAACTGGATGCCATCGATGACCAATGACATCAAGGACTACACGGCCGACGGTTCGGTCGAGACCGTCAGCCAGAACCTGGCCGGCGCCGGTTACGGCATCGTCGTGCCGACCTATGTCGCGGATGCCGGCGTCAAGTCGCTGACCGACCTCGGCAAGTTCAAGGACAAGTTCAACGGCAAGATCTACGGCATCGAGGCCGGCAATGACGGCAATCGCATCATCCTCGACATGATCAAGAACCCGAAAGACAATCTCGACGGGTTCGAACTGGTCGAATCCTCGGAGGCCGGCATGCTGACGCAGGCCGAGCAGTCGATGAAGAACAATGAGTGGATCGCCTTCCTCGGCTGGACGCCGCATCCTGTGATGGGCGCCATGAAGATCACCTATCTGGACGGCATGGGCGACAGCGGTTTTGGCGCGGCCACCGTCTCGACCAATGTGCGCAAGGGCTACATGACCGAGTGCCCGAATGTCGGCAAGTTCATCGCCAACCTGAAATTCAATCTTGATATGGAAGGCCAGATGATGGACGCGATCCTGAAGGGCAGCGATGCAAACACGGTGGCAACCGACTGGCTGAAGAAAAATCCGGATGCGGTCAAGCCCTGGATCGCCGGCGTGACCACCTTCGACGGCGGCGACGCGGCGGCGGCGGTCAAGACCGCGCTCGGGAGCTGAGCCGACTTTGATTTCGGCGTGACCGAAACAGAGGGCAGCCATTGTGGAAAGGCTGCCCTTTTTCGTATCCTGTGACAAGATGACGTTGCGACAATACGGGGCCGAAGGCAGAGCTCTGGCAAACGAGGGGTGAGATGGATCCGATTTCCAAATTCATGGTCGATCACAAGATCCCGATCGGCGCCTGGGGAAAGGCGTTCTTCGGCTTCCTCACCGACAATTTCGACACCGTGTTCAGGGCCTTCTCGAACGGCCTCAATTTCCTGCTCGACGGGCTGGTCAACATACTGCTGATGGTACCGCCGGTGCTGCTCGCTTTGGTGATCGCCGTCATTGCCTGGCTGCTGCAGCGCTCGCGGCCGCTCGCCATCGCGGTTTTCCTCGGCCTGATCTTCATCATCAACCAGAACCTCTGGAAGCAGACGGTGCAGACGCTGGTGCTGGTGGTCGCGGCCGCCGCGGCGGCGATGGCCATCGGCGTGCCGCTCGGCATCTGGGCGGCGCACAAGCCGAAGGTCTATCGCATCATGCTGCCGGTGCTCGATCTGATGCAGACGCTGCCGACCTTCGTCTACTTGATCCCGGTGCTGACGCTGTTCGGCCTCGGCAACGCGCCCGGCCTTATCGTCACCATCATCTTCGTCATCCCGACCGCGGTCAGGCTGACCCATCTCGGCGTCGTCTCGGTGCCGAAATCGATCATCGAGGCCGGCGAGGCCTTCGGCGCCACCAAGAGCCAGCTGTTGTGGAAGGTCGAGCTGCCCTCGGCGCTGCCCACCATCATGGCGGGCCTGACACAGTCGATCATGCTGTCACTGTCGATGGTGGTGTTCGCCGCCCTGATCGGCGCCGGCGGGCTCGGCACGGAAATCAACCGGGCGCTCGGTTCGCGCCGCATCGACCTTGGCCTTGAGGCCGGTCTCGCCATCGTCGTGCTCGCCATCGTGCTCGACCGGATGACCCGCATTGGCGTTGGAGGCAAGAAATGACCGTCGCCGTCGATTTCAGGAATGTCGATATCGTCTTCGGCGCCGACCAGGCCGGCTCGCTGGCGATGATCGACAAGGGCGCTACCCGGGCCGAGATACTCGAGAAGACCGGCAATGTGCTCGGCTGCGCCGGAGCCAGCCTCACCGTGCATGAGGGGGAAATCTCGGTGCTGATGGGCCTGTCCGGTTCGGGCAAGTCGACGCTGCTTCGGGCGGTCAACCGGCTCAACGTGGTGTCGCGCGGCCAGGTGCTGGTCAAGGACGGCGACCGCACGGTCGATGTCGTCACTTGCGACGAGCCGACCTTGCGGCGGCTGCGGCAGAAGCAGGTGGCGATGGTGTTCCAGCAGTTCGGCCTGTTGCCGTGGCGCACGGTGGAGGAGAATGTCGGCCTCGGCCTCGAACTCGCCGGCGTGCCGGATGCCGAGCGCAAGGAGCGGGTGCACAGGCAGCTCAAGCTGGTCAACCTCGACCAATGGTCGAACAAATACGCGCATGAGCTCTCGGGCGGCATGCAGCAGCGCGTCGGCCTGGCGCGCGCCTTCGCCACCGAGGCGCCTATCCTGTTGATGGACGAGCCGTTCTCGGCCCTCGACCCCCTGATCCGGACCAAGCTGCAGGATGAACTTCTGCAGCTGCAGGCGGAGCTGAAGAAGACCATCATCTTCGTCAGCCACGACCTTGAGGAGGCACTGAAGATCGGCAGCCACATCACCATCATGGAGGGCGGCCGTATCGTCCAGACGGGCGCGCCGGAAGACATCGTGCTGCGCCCCGCCAACGATTATGTCCGCGACTTCATCGCCAATGTGAACCCGCTCTCGGTGCTCACCGCCTGGAACGTCATGCGCGACCGTCGCGACCTCGAGCATGGCGACAATGGCTGGGTGTGGCTCGACCGGCGCAAGACGACGCGTTTCAAGATCGACGAGCACGGGCTGGTGGCGGCGGCCGAGCGCGACGGCAAGCCGGCCGTATGGGTGTCCTGCGCCGATGTCGAGGGCCAGCCGGAGGAGCTGGCGCAGGTGTTCTGGGCCAATCCCGGCACCTCGCTGAAGACCGTGATGCTGGCCATGCACCGCTCGCAGACGGCACCCGTGGCGCTGTTCGACGATCAGTCCCGCTTCGTCGGCGCCATCGGCATTCGCGACGTGCTGAGCGCGGTGCTGCGGCGGTAGGCCGGCAACGTCAACCGAAGGCTTTCGGGTCGCATCGGGAGGCGCCTTGAAACGGATATTGAACTGGCTGTCGACGGCGCGTGCGGCGCAGGCGGCGCTCGGGTTGCTGATCGTGATCGCGATCCGGTCGATCCTGGAGTTCTTCCGTGTCGGAGGCGCAAGCGGCGGGCCGATTGACGGCGCACAGCTCTTCTATGTCGAAGGGGGCCTTGCCGCGTCGATCGCGTTGCTGGCCGTTCTCGTTCTGCATGCATCCGGGCGGCACCGCTGGGCAACAATGCTCACGGCGGCGGTCATCATCGCGCTGTTGGCCTGGAAGATCATCGCGACAAGTTGACGTTCGATGTGGCCTGATCAGTCCTCAAGCCGCCAGCGGCAGGCGCAGCTCCGTCAGCAGGCCGCCGTCCGGATGGTTGGACAGGCGGACTTCGCCGCCCGCCGCACGCGCGATGTTGCGGGCGATGGTCAGCCCGAGCCCGAGCCCACCGGTCTGGCGGTTGCGGGACTGTTCGAGGCGCACGAAGGAGCCGAACACGGCGTCGATCTGGGCCTGGGGTATGCCCGGCCCCTCGTCGCGGATGGCGAGCGTGATCGTGCCGTCGGAGCGGCGCAGGCTGAGATGCGCCTTCTTGCCATAGGTGACGGCGTTCTGCACCAGATTGGTGACGCAGCGCTTCAGCGCCACCGGCCGCGCCATGCAGATCAGGCCGCGTGAGCGGGTGTCGTCATTGTCGAACGAGACGTCCGGATAGGCGTCGGCGATCGATTCCACGAGCGACCAGAAGTCGATGCGTTCGCTCTTTTCCTCGTTCACCTCGAAGGTGGCGAAGTCAATCACCGAACTGGCGATGCTCTCGACATCGGCGAGATCATGCGCCAGCGCCTCGCGAACCGCCGATTTGCGCAACAGCTCCAGGCGCAGCCGCATGCGCGTCATCGGCGTGCGCAGGTCATGCGCGAGTGCGGCGGCAAGATGTTCGCGGTCCTCGACATATTCGCGCAGCCTGGTCTGCATGGCGTTGATCGCCCTGGCGGCGGCACGCACCTCACGGCTGCCGCTCTCGGCGATCGGCGGGCTCTTCAGGTCCTTGCCGATCCTGTTCACGGCGGTTTCCATCATCCGGTAGGGCGCGGTCAGCCGGCGCAGCGACCAGATCGACATGATCACCACCAGCCCCGCGATCAGCGCATAGAGCGGCAGGCTGTCGACGCTCAGGATCGGGCCGACGGGGGTGATCGGTTCGGTGAAGTTCAGCCATTGGCCGTCGGCGAAGCGCAGCGAGGCCGTCAGCTTGTCGCTCTGGGCGAAATCGGCGGCCAGCACCAGAAGGTCCCGCTCGACCTGGCCGATATCGGGCCCTGGCGCCGCGCCGCTGGCATCATCTGCTTCGCGCGTCGCCGGATCGCGGCGCACGCGCGCGTCGGTGATGCCGAACTTCGACAGCCGGCCGACGAGGATATCCTCGAGCTCGGCCAGTTCGTCGTCGCCGGCGATCGAAGAGGTGACGGCGGGCGTGTCCGAGACGGTGAGCGCGTATGTCGAGTTGAACAGGCCCGCGGCGGTCGCCTTGCGCTCCTCCGGCGTGGCGCCACTCATCAACTGCACGAGCGAGAAGGCGCGGTCGTTGAGACGGTAGAGGTCGACCACGTCATTGGCGGCGGCGCGGTCGCGCGACACGATGTAAAGCGTCGCGACCTGGCTGATCAGCAGGCCGGCAATGACGATCAGCAGCACCCAGACAGGCAAGGTCTGCGGCAGGAAACGTCTCATTCGGAGGTCGTCTCGGGCAGGAACTGGTAGCCGCCGCTGCGCACGGTGAGGATCAGTTTGGGCGTCTTGGGATCATCTTCCATCTTGCGCCGCAACCGGCTGACCAGGATGTCGATGCTGCGGTCGAAGGAATAGTCGCTGTCGCCGCCGGACAATTCGATGAGCTGGTCGCGGGTGAGCACGCGCTGAGCGCTCTTGACGAAGGTCTGCAAGAGGTTGAACTCGGCCATGGTCAGTTCCACCCTGACGTCGTCGGGCGCGGTCAGCCGGCGGCGCGAACAATCCATGGTCCAGCCGGCGAAATGGTAAATCTGTTTTGTGGTGGCGCGCTTCGGCTCGGCGGCGCCGTTGCGCCGCAGCACGGCGCGGATGCGCGCCAGCAACTCGCGCGGGTCGAAGGGCTTAGGCACATAGTCGTCGGCGCCCATCTCGAGGCCGACGACACGGTCCGTTGTCTCGGTGACGGCGGTCAGCATGATGATAGGTGTCGTATACTGGGCGCGCAGGTCGCGGCACAGTTCCAACCCGCTCCTGCCGGGCAGCATCACGTCGAGCACGATGAGATCCACCTGGGAACGGCGCAGGACGGCCTCCATCTCGGCGCCGTCGGCGGCAACAGAGGTGTGCAGGCCTCGCTTCTGGAAGAACTCCTGAAGCAGGTCGCGGATGCCCTTGTCGTCGTCGACGATCAGTATGTGTGTCTCGGATTTCACAGGTGCGCTGTCCCGGTTGCCGGCCAAGCCATGATTGGCTGGTCAGCCACACGATAGAATTCGGGCCATATGTTGGCCAGTACCTTGCTTTTCAAGGGAGAATGAATTCCGCCTTCTCCACATGGAAAGCGACGGTCAGCTTGGCGTGGCCTGGCCAGACACAATCCAGAAACAAAATTCTACAATCGGGAAAAACTCCTGAAAAAGTAGGCCGGCATAACGGTGCCGTGGCGGTCAGGTCATCGGCTGCGACGCTAGTCTCCGGGTTCACGGATAAACCAATGCCAAGATTGTCGATCAGTTTGTTGGGAGTTCTGCTGGGCCTTGGCCTGCTCACTGCCGCTGTCGACCAATCGGATGCAAAGGCGCCGCTCACCCGGAGCGAACGGTGCGCCAATCTCAGCCACCAATTTGATGAAGCCCTCGAAACCCATGCCACGGCAACGCAGGTCACCGCGGCAAAGGCACTTCAGAGAAAGGGCAACCGGTACTGCGCCGCCAAGAAACAGGCGCAGGGTATCCGGATGCTCGCCAATGCTTTGAAGCTGCTTGGAGTGACACCGAACGACCCGGTCCAGTGACACTCAAAAACGACCCGCAGAAAAAAGGAAATGAAGCCATGAACAAGTCCATCCTGTCCGCCCTTGGTCTCGCCGTCGCTCTCGCCTTCTCGATGCCGGTTCTCGGCAACGCAGCCGCCACCACGACCGCTGCCCCGGCTGCCGCCACCACGACCACCGCTCCGGCTGCTGCCGCGATGACCACCGCACCGGCCAAGGCTGCTCCGAAGAAGGTCGCCAAGAAGACCGTCTGCAAGGTGACCAAGAATCACAAGTGCCCGGTCAAGAAGGCCCCCGCGATGGCTGCTCCCGCGAAGGCGGCCCCTGCGAAGGCTGCTCCCAAGAAGCCCTGATCAGCTTCGAGGTTAGTTCAACCAAAGCCGCCCCAGCCGCAAACCGGCTGGGACGGCCTTCTGCCAAGGGCACGGTCGATAAGCTGAACACCGGCGGCTTCCAGCCACGCATCTCGATCGTACTTAACCCGTTTGCAATGCCGGCCCTGTAGGACAATCCGCATGAAGAAGCGGCTTTCGTCCATTTTTCGCTCCATGGTGATCGGCGGCCTGGTTGCCACCGGCGTCGCCAGGGTGCTGATTCTGCTCACCGCCAGCCCCGTGCCGGACCCTGCAAGCGGGCGCACCGAGCCTTCGCTGTTCGCGCCGGCGATTTCCAGCAACTGGGATTACATCACGCCCGTGCAGGCGTGGCTTTTGATCGTACTCGCCGGCGTGACGCTGATCTGCGTTGCCGGATGGCCGATCGCCGCATGGCTGGAACGCCGGGCGGATGCCGACGCAAGTCGCCGGATCTTCGGCCGTCAGGGCCGTTGAACCGCGACAGACCATTTCCCACATGATCGTGAAGGACCGGGCGTGCCCGCCGACGGTCCGCAAATGGACGGTCGCTGCCGCCCGTGGCAAAATGCGGGCTTAAGTTTGATCGCGAAACAGTCGGTTCGAATGCCTGAAATCACCACAAAACCGCGCGTCAAGGTCAAGCCGCAGACAGAGCGGCCGAAGCTCTACAAGGTCATCCTCATCAATGACGATTTCACGCCGCGCGAATTCGTGGTGACGGTGCTGAAGGGCGAGTTCAAGCTCAGTGAGGACCAGGCGCACCGGGTCATGATCACCGCGCACCAGCGCGGCGTCTGCGTGGTCGCGGTCTTCACCAGGGATGTCGCCGAGACCAAGGCGACACGGGCCACCGACGCCGGCAAGGCCAAGGGCTATCCGCTGTTGTTCACGACGGAACCGGAGGAGTGAGGAGCGGTCGCCCGCAGGGCGATTAGTCGACAACGATTTGTCGACTAAAGCGACGAACGCCCGGAGCCATAGCGGAGGGCAGGAGCAGGGCGCTTTTTCCTTCTCCTTGTGGGAGAAGGTGGCCTCGCGAAGCGAGGTCGGATGAGGGGTGTTCCAGGGAACGCAAACGCCTCACTCCGCTGGAACACCCCTCATCCGTCTCGGCGCTGACGCGCCGATCCACCTTCTCCCACAAGGGGAGAAGGGAAGTGCGCCCCGCTCTACCGTCCCTCGCGGTACCACATCGAGCCCATTGCCAGAAGCAGCAGGCCGAGGCCGAGGAAGCCGCCGAACAGCGGTACGCGCGACACGGCCTTCAAGACGCTGTCGTCGGTGGTGCGCAGGCCGATCCAGTCGCTGCCCGACGCTTCGCCGGCCGAACGCACCGGTACGATGGAAGGCAGCATCACGTCGCTGGCCGTGGACGGGACCAGCCGGCGCACGCTGCCGCCGGTGGCTTCCGCCGGCGCCTTCAGCCGCTCCTGCGTGGAGACGACGTCGGCGAATTCCGGCGCGTTGACCGGTCCGACATGGGCGAGCGCGGTGAGATCGCCATTGGCAACCTGGAAGAGGCCGATCTCGCTGGTCTGGACGCTGCCGAGGAAGACGCCGGGTTCGGATTTGTCGAGCTTGACGGTGAGTGTCTTGCCGGACGGGGTGATGATCTGCGCCGGGCCGGGATCGTCGGCCATCGTCTGGCGGCGGATCTCCAGCACCATGCCGCGCCCCTCGGCGGTCAGCCGTTCTTCCTCGAGCTCGGGCTCCTTCATCAGCCAGTGGGCAATGCGCCGGTAGAGCTGGACATGCGGACCGCCGCCCTCGAAGCCGCGGGCCCACAGCCAGCCCTGATCGGACAGAAGCATGCCGACGCGGCCTTCGCCCTTGCGGTCGAGCAGCAGCAGCGGCCGGTTGTCGGCACCTTTCATCACCACTTCGCCTTGCGGGTTCTGCACGCCGATGGTGCGGAACCAGCGGCTCCAGTGCGGTGGCTCGGTGGCCGAACCGTCGAGGCCGCGCGTCACCGGATGACGCTGGCCGAGTTCGGTCAGGCGCGGGTAGAACGCCTTGTCGACCACTTCGCCCGTCGGCATGGCCGGCAGGGCCGATATCAGCGGCGTGCGCGCGATCGAAGCCTCGCCGGCATATTCGGGGCCGGCGGCGATCAGCAGCGCGCCGCCCTTTTCGACATATTCGGAGATGTAATCGTAATAGAGGATCGGCAGCACGTCGCGGTGCTGGTAGCGGTCGAAGATAATGAGGTCGAAATCCTTGATCTTCTCGACGAACAGCTCGCGGGTCGGGAAGGCGATCAGCGACAATTCATTGATCGGCGTGCCGTCCTGCTTCTCCGGCGGCCGCAGGATGGTGAAGTGGACGAGATCGACCGAGGCGTCGGATTTCAGCAGATTGCGCCAGGTGCGCTCGCCCGCATGCGGTTCACCCGATACGAGCAGCACGCGCAGGTTTTCGCGGATGCCGTCGACCAGCGCGATGGCGCGGTTGTTGGCATCGGTCAGTTCGCCCGGTTCGCGGTCGATGGCGAGTTCGATGATGTTGCGGCCGGCACTCGGGATGGTCACCTGCAGCGGCATGGTCTGGCCAACGGTGGCATGCTCGACCGAAACCTGCTCGCCGTTGACGGAGACGCGGACATCGACCGGCCCGGTTTCGTTTTCGGTCGAGATGACGCGGTATGTCATGTCGAGCGGTTTGCCGACAAGGCCGAAACGCGGCGCGTTCTCGAAACGTATGCGGCGGTCCTTCTCATGCTCGTTGCCGGTGATGAGGGCATGCAGCGGGGCGTTGAAATCGGGCGTGCCCGAAGGCGTGTCATGCACCTCGCCGTCGGTGATCATGATGGCGCCACCGATACGCGAGGGCGGCACGTCGCGGAAGGCGCCTTCCAGCGCGCCGAACAGCCGCGTTTCGGTGCGCTCCTCGGCGGCGTCGGACTTGCCGGCCTCGACGACGCGGACATCGAACTGCTTGAAGCGGCCAAGACGCTGCTGCAGCCCGGCCACGGCCTGGTCGGTCTGTTTGGTGCGGTCGCCAATGTCCTGGCTCTGGCTACGGTCGACGATCAGCGCGACGACGCTCTTTAGTGGCTCGCGCTCCTCATTGAGGAACACCGGGTTGAAGAGGGCGGCGGCGAGCGCCAGCAGGGCGACGAAGCGCAGGACCGCGCCGCGCTGGCGAAACCCAAGGCCGACAAGCGCGAGCAATGCCAAGGGCACCAGCACCAGGGCCAACAGCGGCCAGGACAAAAGCGGTTCGAAGGAGATCGACCAGTTCATGCCTTATCCTCCCGCATCAAGGGAGGGTCTATCACCGCGAAGGGTGCAAGAAAACGCATCATCCTACTGCCCCAGCCGTTCGAGCAGAATGGGGACATGCACCTGGTCGGATTTGTAGTTGCCGGTCAGCATGTACATCATGATGTTGACGCCGGCGCGCAGCGCGTAGACCCGCTGCATCGGGTCGGCCGGCACGGTCGGCAGCAGCGGATCGCCATTCTCGTCGACCGCCCAGGCGCCGGCGAAATCATTGGCGGTGATCATGATCGGCGACACGCCGTCGCCGGTGCGCACCGGCCGGTTGTCGGCATTGCTTGCGTCGAGCGATGCCTCGACCCAGAGCGGGCTGCCGGCGAAACGGCCGGGAAATTCGGGCAGGATGAAGAAGGACTTGGTCAGCACATGGTCCGACGGCACCGGCTCCAGCGGCGGTACGTTGAGGTTGCCGAGAATGTCGCGCAGCCGCTCGGTCGCCGGGCTGGTGGAATCGGCGCCGATGCCGTTGGCGAACTGGTCGCGCGTGTCGAACAGCACGGTGCCGCCCTGCTGCATATAGGCGTCGATGCGGGCGATCGCGGCCTGGCTCGGCATCGGTGCCGATGGGTCGATCGGCCAGTAGATCAGCGGATAGAAGGACAGCTCGTCCTTCGAAATGTCGACGCCGGCCGGCGCGCCCGGTTCGAGCGCCGTCTTCTCGATCAGGAAGCGGGTCAGGCCCTCGAGCCCGGCGCGGCTGATCGAATCGACGCCCGGCACGCCGGTCAGGACATAGGCGATGCGGGTTTTTGAGATCGCCTCGATCGCGACCTGGTCGCCCGGCTTGGCATCGTCGGCGCGCGCGACATCGGCATGGCCGAACAGTGCGCCAAGCGCGATCAATACAGCGGCGGTGGTTGCAGCGGCACCGGCCCGGCGCGGGCGGCGCGAAAACAGGCCGCCCATCCACAACACCGCCAGCGTGTCGAGCAGCATCAGCAGCAGAGCCGCCGCGACCAGCGCACCCTTCAGGTTGCGCGATTCATCAAAGGCATACTGGACCGTGGTGACCGGCACCGACACTTGCGGGCGCGCCAGCGGCTCGAACGTGCTTGCGGCGTCGAGTAGATTGTGGGCGTAGACGCCGGTCTCCGATCCATAGAGGCCGGGCGGGTTCTCGAAGGTCACCGGCAGTGCGCCGGCGCCCGGCACCAGTGGCCGCGCGTCCGGTGTCGGC
>NZ_JAPYKP010000135.1:0-17127 GCF_037179725.1 Mesorhizobium sp. Cs1321R2N1
ATGAACTTCAGCCGCTCATCCATGACGTTACACTCCTTCCAAGGCACCTTGCTCTCCTTGCAAAGGGCCGAAAGTGTAACCCATCTATCCGGAATGAACTGTCACCCATCTCTCGGGAAGGGCACTCAGTTTGGTTAGAGCATCAGACTCATAATCTGATTGTCGAAGGTTCGATTCCTTCTCCATTGGCCTGATAAGCCAGCACCCTGCCAGGTGTTATCTGAAAACGGTCCGGGGACTGGAATGTTAAAGACCTGACGGACGGCCGAAGCCTTCGGGCCAAAGCCGTATCGAAAGGTCGGATGCCATCGGCTCGCGGCCAGGCTTGCGGTGATGGTCAAGGCGCAGCGTCGCTGGCAGGGAGGTTTGGCTTCCGGCGCCCGCTTCGCTGCCCCGCGATCCGCTCCCGAAGGCCCGCCACGGATTGATGCCACCAGTCCCCGGATCATTCGTGCCGGAATTCGAAGTGAAACGAGAAACGAAGGGAAGATCGACGCATGACGTGACGCCTCGCATGGGGGCCATGCCCGACAGGAGTAAGACAATGACGACTATTCTCGACAAGGTTCTTGGGCGCGAGCGCGTCCTCGTAAGGGAAAACGAACGTGCCCTCACCCTCCACAAGGGGGAACTCAAGGCTGTCCTGCTGCCGGGTGAGCACTGGCTCGCCAACCGGAACCAGAGCCTTGAGGTGTCCCGGCACGATCTGAAGAACCCGGAATTCGTTTCGGCGTACGAGAAGGCGTTGTTCGACAAGCTCCCGGACGTGGCCGCGCGTCATTTTACCGTCATCCGCACCGGACGTACGGAAGTCGCCGTCATCGAGCGTGACGGCAACCTCCATTCCGTGCTGGCGCCGGACCGCAAGCTGGTGCTGTGGACCGATGCCGGACCGTGGAAGGTGACGGTGGTAGACACCTCGGCCGATCTTGCCATCGATCCGGCGGTCATGCGCCGGCTCGGCCAGGCCCGGAAGGCGGAATTGATGTCCGTTCACCCGGTTGTCGACGGCCAGGCCGGGCTGCTGTTCATCGACGGTGTCCTTGTGCGGACGCTTGCCGCTGGCGTGCACGGCTTCTGGAACGTCGGACGGATGGTGCAGATCAAGGTCGTCGACCTCAAGCGCCAGTCGCTCGACGTCGCCGGGCAGGAAGTGCTGACCAAGGATCGCGTCACGATCCGCGTCAACATCGCCGCCGAATACCGGGTCGTCGATCCGGTCAAGGCGGTGAGCGCGGTGAAGGACTTCTCCGAGGCCCTCTACCGCGCCCTGCAGTACGCCTTCCGCAAGACGTTGGGCGCGCTCACCCTCGACCAGATCCTTGAAAAGAAGGTGACGGTCGACGAAGAGGCGGCGGCCAAGGTCCGGGCCGACATGGCCGAGATCGGGGTCGAGGTCAGCGATATCGCGCTCAAGGATGTGATCCTGCCGGGCGAGATGCGCGAGATCCTCAACCAGGTGGTTTCGGCCGAAAAGCAGGCCGAGGCCAACGTCATCCGCCGCCGCGAGGAGACGAACGCCACGCGTTCCCTGCTCAACACCGCCAGGGTGATGGCGGAAAACCCGGTGATGCTGCGGTTGAAGGAGCTCGAGGCTCTGGAAACCATCGCCGGCAAGGTGGAGCGGCTGACCGTCCACAACGGAACGGGCGGGCTGCTGAACGACCTGGTCAAGCTCCGCGACAGCTGAGCTTACGTTGCGTCAATGGAAGGGCCGCCGGGTCAAACCGGCGGCCCTTCTTGCGTTTCCTGGGCGCCCTGCCCATCTGCGCCCGGCTTATCAGGCCTTTTCCTGCCGGAAAAAACCGATTAGACAGCGCCCAAACGAATGCGGACAGATTCCGCCCGCAAAGAAGGAAAAGCCCTTGTCCACCACGAACTCCACCACGTTCGACAAAGTCGCCAAGATCATTGCCGATACCAGCGAGATCGATATCGACACCATCACGCCCGAGAGCCACACCATTGACGATCTCGGTATCGACAGCCTCGACTTCCTCGACATCGTCTTCGCCATCGACAAGGAATTCGGCATCAAGGTGCCGCTGGAAAAGTGGACCCAGGAAGTCAATGACGGCAAGGCTTCGACCGACGATTACTTCGTCATGAAGAACCTGTGCGCCAAGATCGACGCGCTGGTTGCCGCCAAGACCGCCTGAGGTCATCAGGGCGCGTGACTTGACGCGCTCCGCCGCCTGACCCACAAAGCCGCCCATGAGCAGCCCACACGACGTCGTCATCACAGGTATCGGCCTTGTTTCCTCGCTGGGGGAAGGTCCTGACGCCCATTGGCAGAAGCTGGCGCAACCCGGCCGGGAGCCGGTGCTCGAAGCCGGGCGCTTTGCACCCTACACCGTCCATCCGCTGCCCGAGATCGACTGGAACCTTCAGATCGCCAAGCGCGGCGACCAGCGGCAGATGGAGACATGGCAGAGGCTCGGCACCTATGCCGCGGGCCTCGCCCTGGACGATGCCGGCATCAAGGGCAATGACGAGCTGTGCACCACCATGGACATGGTCGTGGCAGCCGGCGGCGGCGAGCGCGACGAAGCGGTCGACGCCGACATTCTCGCCGCTTCGGAAAACCGCAACGACCGCGACGTGCTGCTCAACGAGAAGCTGACCACCGAGCTGCGCCCAACTCTGTTCCTGGCGCAGCTCTCCAATCTGCTCGCCGGCAACATCTCCATCGTCCACAAGGTGACGGGCTCGTCGCGCACCTTCATGGGCGAGGAAGGCGCTGGCGTCGCCGCCGTCGAGACCGCGGCCGCGCGCATCCGCTCCGGCCAGTCGACGCACATCCTGGTCGGCGGCGCCTTCCAGACCGAACATTCCGACATGCTGCTCGGCTATGAACTGGCCGGTTATCTGCATCGCGGCCCGTGGAAGCCTGTCTGGCAAAGGCAGGGCGCCGAGGGCGGCGGCGTGGTGTCAGGTTCCGGCGGGGCCTTCCTGGTGCTTGAGCAGCGCGAACACGCGGCAAGCCGCGGGCGCAGGATTTACGCGGAGCTCGGACAAATCGTGTCCGGCCGTGCCAGGCGGTCGCGCGGAGGACTCGACGCCGAGATCGCTCTCCTGCTTAAACAGGCGGCGCCGCCGAACGGCAAGCTGCTCGCCATGTCTGGCGCGTCCGGCGCACATGCGGCAACCATTGCCGAGAAATCAGCGCTCGATGCCGATCCGGCAATCGCCACGCGCGGTTTTTCGACGCTGACCGGGCATATGAAGGAAGCACAGTTCCCCTTCGCCGTGGCGCTGGCGGCATTGGCTGTCGACCGCAAGGCCGCCTATCCTGTTTTTGATGCTACGGCCGAAAAGCCATTCGAAGGCATTCCCGCGAGCGTCCTTGCAACGGCGATCGGCTATCACCAATTCGAGGGCATGGCGCTGGTCAACGCCGCCTGAGGCGGCGTTTCCCGATCATGCCGCAGAGATAAGAGGGGCTCCCGGATGGCCAAGTTCAGAGATCACATGGGCAGGCCCGTTGTCGCCGTCACCGGCATCGGGGTGGTGACCTCGCTCGGCGTCGGCAAATCAGATAATTGGGCAGCGTTGACTTCGGGCAAGTCGGGCATTCACCCGATCACCCGTTTCCCGGTCGATCACCTCAACACGCGTATCTCCGGCATGGTCGATTTTCTGCCGTCGAGCTCCAAGGGAGCAAGCCTCCTCACCTATGAGCTGGCGGAAACCGCTGCGCAGGAGGCCGTTGGCGAAGCCGGCCTGAATTCCGGTGATTTCGGCGGCCCTCTGTTCCTCGCCTCGCCACCGGTCGAACTCGACTGGCACGACCGCTTTTCGCTCTACAATTCCGACAAGCAGGATTCCGGCGCCGAAAGGCTGCTGCGTGTGGCGCGCGGCCTGAAGGAGCTTGATGTCTTCGAAACCACCCAGTTCGGGTCGATCGCCGACCGGCTCGCCGACCGGTTCGGCACGCGCGGCCTGCCGATCACGCTCTCGACGGCTTGCGCTTCCGGCGCGACCGCCATCCAGCTCGGCGTCGAGGCGATCCGCCGTGGCGAATGCGACCGGGCCCTGTCGATCGGCGCCGACGGTTCGGCAACCGCCGAGGCGCTGATCCGCTTCTCGCTGCTGTCGGCTCTTTCCACTCACAACGACAATCCGGAAAAGGCTTCCAAGCCGTTTTCCAAGGACCGTGACGGCTTTGTATTGGCGGAGGGGTCCGGCGCTCTGGTGCTGGAATCGCTGGAGGCGGCGCTCGCCCGTGGGGCCGCCGTTCTTGGCATCCTCAGCGGCTGTGGCGAAAAGGCCGACGATTTCCACCGCACCCGCTCCAAGCCGGACGGTTCGCCGGCGATTGCCGCTGTCCGGGCCGCACTTGCCGATGCAGGCCTCGGCGAAGACGAGATCGACTATGTCAACGCCCACGGCACCTCGACGCCGGAAAACGACAAGATGGAGCACCTGTCGCTGTCGACGGTGTTTGGCGAGCGCATCGGCTCTATGCCGATCTCGTCCAACAAGTCGATGATCGGTCACACGCTGTCGGCGGCGGGCGCGGTCGAAGCGGCGTTTTCGCTGATGACGATGCGCGCAAGCGTCATTCCCCCGACCATCAACTATGACAATCCCGACCCTGCGATCGTGCTCGACGTCGTGCCGAACAAGAAGCGCGATGCGCAGGTTCGCACTGTACTGTCGAACTCCTTCGGCTTCGGCGGCCAGAACACTTGCCTTGTCATGGCGCGGGAACCGGTCTAAGCGAGCCCTTTCCGCTTAACAGAACCGACGGGCTCCATGCGCGCACTGCAACTTATCGAGGACCGCCGCCTTGAAACGGTGGACCTGCCACCCCCGCCACCCCCCGCGCTTGGCGAAGTCACGCTGCGCATCAGGGCAGTGGCGCTGAACCATATCGACGTCTGGGGCTGGCGTGGCATGGCCTTCGCCAAGCGCAAGCTGCCGCTGGTCGTCGGCGCCGAGGCTTCCGGCGAGGTCGAGACGGTCGGTCCCGGCGTTTCCAGCCTGCTTCCCGGACAATTGGTGTCGATCTACGGCGCGCGCACCTGCGGCCTCTGCCGCGCCTGCCACGAAGGCCGTGACAATCTGTGCGAACATGTTTCGGGCGTTCACGGCTTCCATCTCGACGGCTTCGCGCAGGAGAAGATCAACCTGCCGGCGCGCCTGCTGGTCCCCGCCCCGCCCGGCGTGACCGACATCGGGGCCGCGGTAGCACCCGTTACTTTCGGCACCGTCGAGCACATGCTGTTCGACAATGCCAGGCTGCAGCCCGGCGAGACGATCCTTGTCCATGCCGGCGGATCGGGCATCGGTTCGGCGGCTATCCAGTTGGCCAAGCGGATGGGCTGCACGATCATCACCACGGTCGGCTCGAACGACAAGATCGACAAGGCCAAGGCGCTCGGCGCCGACCACGTCATCAACTACCGCGACGACCGCTTCGAAGGCGTCGTGCGCAAGCTGACGAAGAAGAAGGGCGTCGACGTCGTGTTCGAGCATGTCGGCACCGACACCTTTGCCGGCTCGATGCTGTGCCTGAAGCGCGGTGGCCGCCTGGTGACTTGCGGCTCGACCTCGGGCGTGTCGACGCAGATCAACCTGATGCAGCTCTTCCAGCAGCAGTTGAAACTGCTCGGATCCTTCGGTTGCCGCATGGAGAACATGGCCAACGCCATGCAGAAGATGGCCGCGGGGCAGGTCGCGCCGGTCATCGACACCGAGGTCGGCTTCGACGATATCGATGCCGCGCTGAAGCGCATGGAAGGTCGCGACGTCTTCGGCAAGATCATCCTGCGCGTCGCCTAGAGCCTCGATTTCCGTGCTCAAGAAACTTCGCCGCGATCTGACATTTCGCTATGGCAGACAACTGCGCCAGATGAATTACTGGCTTGTTGCGCGCGCGGCGATGATCATCATGTCGCTGCTGCGCCTGCTGCCGGTCGACAGCGCGCTGAATTTTGCCGACCGCACGGCTCGCCTCATCGGCCCAAGGGTCGGACGCCACCAGGTCGCCATCGACAATCTGCGCAAGGCCTATCCGGAAAAGAGTGATGGCGAAATCCAGGCCATCGCCTCCGACATGTGGGGCAACATGGCCCGCCTTGCCGCCGAATATATCTTTTTGGACGCCCTGTTCGACTATGACCCCGCCGCCGGCAAGCCGGGTCGGGTTGAGGTCAAGGGAACAGAGCACTTCGTCGAGATCGCGGCCGAGAAGCAGCCGCATATCGTCTTCACCGGCCATCTCGGCAATTTCGAGCTGCTGCCGGTGGCGGCCGCGACCTTTGGCATGAACATCACGGCGCTGTTTCGGCCGCCCAACAACCCCTACCTGGCCGACTACATCCTTTCGACAAGGCGATCGACCATGGGAGGCTTGCTGCCTTCGATGGCTGGTGCCTCGTTCGCGCTGGCGGGAGTCTTGGAGAATGGCGGCAATATCGGCGTTCTCGTCGACCAGAAATTCTCCAACGGCCTGGACACCACCTTCTTCGGCCGTACCTGCCAGAGCAACCGCGTGCTCGGTACCCTTGCCCGTCACTATGACTGCGATGTCTATCCGGCGCGTTGTGTCAGGTTGCCAGGCAACCGCTTCCGGCTCGAGATCGAGGACAAGCTGGTCTTGCCGCGCACGGCCGACGGCAGCGTCGACGTCCACGCCACCACCCAGATGCTGAACGACGTCGTCGAGCGCTGGGTGCGCGAGGATCCCGGCCAGTGGATGTGGTTCCACAAAAGGTGGGAGATCAGCAACTGGCGGCGAAAAAAGCGGCCGAACCCGGCTCCCGCCTCAAACACCTGAGCAAGCCGCTGGCGGGAACGTGAGTTCCTCCGCCAGCAGACAAAGCCAATATCAGTGACCGCCAATTGCCTAATTGGTGACGACAATGCGCGTATTGCCGAATCCGACCTCGCGCACCATCGAATAGAATGCCGCGGCATTTGCCGTATGCAGCCTCACGCAGCCATGCGAAGCCGGGCGGCCGAGCTGCCTGACGGCGCCTGTTCCATGGATGGCATAGCCGCCACGGAAAAATACGGAATAAGGCATCGGCGACATTTCGTATTTGCGCGAATACCACATCCGCGCCGTGCGTTGCGGCCGGTAGGTGCCGCGTGGCGTGAAATAGCCTGGCCGAGCGGTCGACACGGCCCACCGATAGACCGAAGCGCCATAGCGGACCGTCATTGTCTGCGACGACACGTCGATATTCGCCACCAATGTGGCCGCCTCACTTGCGACCGATGCGCCAAACAGCGCAACAACCAATACTGCTGCCTTGAGAAATGACATTTTCATGCGATCAAACCCCTTTGATTGCCCCTTGCCTGCTCGCCATCACGTTCTTTTTCACCTTTTTAATGGCGGTGAACGGATAACACACAGTCCTTGATCAATTCGCCAATCCAAAGCAGCTAATTTGAACGATTTCCCGCGATAGTTGCCGCAGGGACACGCTGCACGGGTTGATCGACGGGCTTGCAAAACCACGGCGATCGCTGCTCAAATCGCGGCATGAACGAGCGACTCCTCAAGGCAATCGATATCAGGCGCGACGAGTTGGTGGCGCTGACCGCCGACCTGATCCGTTTTCCGACCGTCAATCCACCCGGCGAAGCCTACAGGCCATGCGCCGACTATATCGGTGCGCGGCTAAGGAAACGTGGCTTTGAGACCGAGTTCATCCGCGCCGAAGGCACGCCCGGCGACACCGATCGCTATCCGCGCGTCAATGTCGTCGCCCGTTTCGACGGCCGGTCACCCGGCGCCTGCGTCCACTTCAATTCGCATATAGACGTGGTTGAGGCCGGCGAGGGCTGGACCGTGGATCCCTTTGCCGGCGTCATCAGGGACGGCAAGGTCTATGGCCGCGGCGCCTGCGACATGAAGGGCGGCCTCGCCGCCTCCATCATCGCTGTCGAAGCCTTCATGGAAGTCTTCCCCGACTTTCCCGGCGCCATCGAGATCTCGGGCACGGTCGATGAGGAGTCCGGCGGCTTCGGCGGCGTCGCCCATCTGGCCAGGCTCGGCTATTTCTCGAAACCCAAGGTCGACCACGTCATCATCCCCGAGCCGTTGAACAAGGACCGCATCTGCCTTGGCCATCGCGGCGTCTGGTGGGCGGAGATCGAGACCAAGGGAGAGATCGCGCACGGTTCGATGCCGTTTCTCGGCGACAATGCGGTGCGCCACATGGGCGCCGTCCTGCGGGCCTTCGAGGACGAGTTGTTTCCGGCGCTCGACCGCAAGATCACGCACATGCCGGTGGTGCCGGAAGGCGCCAGGCGCTCGACCATGAACATCAATTCCATCCATGGCGGCCAGACCGAGGATTTCCGGCCCGGCCTGCCCTCGCCCAACGTGCCCGATTCCTGCCGGCTGACCATCGA
Source organism: Mesorhizobium sp. Cs1321R2N1 (assembly GCF_037179725.1). Lineage (NCBI taxonomy): Bacteria > Pseudomonadati > Pseudomonadota > Alphaproteobacteria > Hyphomicrobiales > Phyllobacteriaceae > Mesorhizobium > Mesorhizobium sp. Cs1321R2N1. The sequence goes on from NZ_JAPYKP010000135.1 coordinate 8,374, forward strand.
CCGCCGCTTCCTGCTCGAGGAGGATCTCGCCACGGTCAAAGCCGAAGTGACCGGCATTCTCGACCGACTGAAGCGCGAGCGCGAAAAGTTCGATTATGAAATCCGCGACCTGATGGAAGTACTGCCGCTGATGACCGAGCGCGAAGCGCCCGTGGTCAAGGCGGTGGCGCAAGGCATTCATGCGATCTTCGACCGCGAGCCCGACTACGTCATTTCGCCCGGCACCTATGACCAGAAGCACATTGCCCGCATCGGCCACATCTATGACTGCATCGCCTACGGACCCGGCATTCTCGATCTTGCCCACCGGCCGGACGAGTGGGTCGGCGTATCGGACATGGTGGAATCAGCCAAGGTGATGGCAATCGGGCTCAACGTGCTGCTGCGTGGCACTGCCACGGAATAACCCAGCATCGCCACAAGCTTCGACCTGCCGACAGAGCTGGCACGGCAAAAACATTCCCGGCCATCCTGCCCGGCAGCACGAAACGCAATTTACTCCCGCGCGAAATCACGCTTCTATCGCCCGGTTTGAGCACGTGTCCTAAACGCATGGGAGTTGCATGATGAGACTGTGGAAAACCATTCTGGCCGCGGCGCTCCTTGCGCTGGCCGCCGGAAGTCAGGCCTTTGCGGCCCGGACCGACCTGGTCATCGGCATTCCGCTCGAACCGCCTCATCTCGATCCAACCGCGGGCGCCGCGGCGGCGATCAAGGAAGTGCTCTACGCCAATGTCTTCGAGGGTCTGACCCGGATCGGCCCCAATGGTGAGGTTCTGCCGGATCTGGCCGAGGGCTGGACAATTTCCGATGACGGCAAGGTCTATTTGTTCAAGCTGCACACCGGCGTCAAATTCCACGACGGTGCTGACTTCAGCGCCGACGATGTGAAATTCTCGCTCGACCGGGCCCGCGCGGACAACTCGGTCAATGCGCAGAAGGGCCTGTTCGCGGCCATCGACAAGGTCGAGATCATCGATCCGGCAACGGTCAAGGTCACGCTGAAGAACCCGCAAGGGTCTTTCCTCTACAATATGGGATGGGGGGACGCGGTGATGGTGTCCCCCAAATCCGCCGATACCAACAAGGAAAAACCTGTTGGCACCGGCCCGTTCAAATTCCAGAACTGGGCCAAGGGATCATCGATCACTTTGGTAAAAGCCGACCATTACTGGGGCGCTCCGGTGTTCCTCGACAAGGTCGAGTTCCGTATCGTGCCGGATGCCGCGGCCTATGTGCCGGCGCTGCTGTCCGGCGACATCCAGGCCTTCCCCTTCTTCGATCCCGACAGCCTGGCACAGGTCAAGGACGACCCGCGTTTCAAGGTGGTGATCGGCTCGACTGAGGGCGAGACCATCCTGGCGATCAACAACAAGCAGCCGCCTTTCGACAAGCTTCAGGTCAGGCAGGCGATCTCCTACGCGCTCGACCGCAAGGCGATCATCGACGGCGCCTCGGCCGGCCTTGGCCTACCGATCGGCTCGCACATGTCGCCAGCCAACAAGAACTATGTCGACCTCACCGGCCTCTATCCGCACAACATCGACAAGGCCAAGGAGTTGCTGAAGGAAGCCGGGCTGGAGAACGGCTTCAAGGCGACGCTGAAACTGCCGCCGCCCAGCTATGCACGGCTGGGTGGCGAGATCATCGCCTCGGAACTTCGCGATGTCGGTATCAACCTCGAGATCATCCCGGTCGAATGGGCGCAGTGGCTGGACCAGGTGTTCACCAAGAAGGACTACGACCTGACCATCGTCTCCCACACCGAACCCAACGACATCGATATCTATTCGCGCAAGGACTACTACTTCAACTACGACAATCCGACCTTCGACAAGATAATCGCCGACCTCAACCTCACCTCCGACGAAACCAAACGCAAGGAATTGCTTGGCGAGGCACAAAAGATCCTGGCCGACGATGCCGTGGTCGGCTTCCTCTACGAACTGCCCAAGATCGGCGTCTGGGACGCCAAATTGCAGGGATTATGGGAGAACGCGCCTATCCAGGCCAATGATCTCACCAAGGTGAAGTGGAGCGAGTGAGGCCTGTGGTGCGGCAGCGGTTGGGCGGGACTTCCCTTCTCCCCTTGTGGGAGAAGGTGGATTGGCGCAAAGCGCCAAGACCGATGAGGGGTGCTGGAACAAACTCAACTTGCAATTCGTCCAGCACCCCTCATCCGACCTCGCTTCGCGAGGCCACCTTCTCCCACAAGGGGAGAAGGAAGAACGCCACGCTCCCACGCCTCCCATGACAGCCTACCTCCTCAAGCGCCTCGCCATCGCTTTCGCCACGCTGGTGCTTGCCTCGATGGTGGTGTTCGCCGTGCTGGAGGTCCTCCCCGGCGACCCTGCGCGGCTGATGCTGGGTATGAATGCCAGCGCCGATCAGGTCGAACTCTTGCGCAACCAGATGGGTCTCAACGCGCCACTTGTCCTGCGCTACCTGCATTGGGTCGGTGGCCTGCTCAGCCTCGATTTCGGCCGCTCCTATACCTATTCGGTGCCGGTCATCGACCTCGTGCGGGAACGGCTCGCCGTCTCGCTGCCGCTGGCGCTGATCGCGCTGGCGCTCTCTACCATCATCGCCATTCCGGTCGGGCTTTATTCCGCCAGCCGGCGCGGACGGGCCGGCGACACGATTTCAATGGGCGTGGCGCAGCTTGGCGTCGCCGTCCCCAATTTCTGGTTCGCGCTGATGCTGATCTATATCTTTGCCGTCTGGCTGCGCCTGGTCCCAGCCGGTGGTTTTCCCGGTTGGGCAGCCGGCACCTGGCCCGCGCTGAAATCGCTGCTGTTGCCGGCGGTAGCGCTTGCCCTACCACAAGCGGCGATCCTGGCGCGCGTCACCCGCTCGGCGCTGATCGAGGTGCTGAACGAGGACTATATCCGCACCGCCCGCGCCAAGGGCCTGCCCTATCGCGCCGTGCTGTGGCGGCACGCGCTGCGCAACGCCATGATCCCGGTGCTGACCATTCTTGGCCTGCAATTCGCCTTCCTGCTCGCCGGTACCATCATCATCGAGAATGTCTTCTATTTGCCCGGTCTCGGCCGGCTGGTGTTCCAGGCGATCACCCAGCGCGACCTGATCGTCGTCGAAAGCGTGGTCATGCTGCTGGTCGCCGCCGTCATTGCCGTCAACCTCGTCGTCGACCTTTCCTATGCGGCGGTCGATCCTCGCCTGAGGACCCGGCAATGACGCTGCGCATCGACATCCCCGAAGAGACGTTCCGCAGCATCCTGGCCAAGGCGTTTGGGAACGCCGCATTCGTCGCCGGCTTCGTCATCACGGTGCTGATCCTGGCAATGGCCATCGTCTCCTATGCCTGGACACCTTACGATGTGACAAAGCTGGTCATAGCGGACAAGACGCAAGGCCCCTCGCTGGCGCATTGGTTCGGCACCGACCATTTCGGCCGCGATATCCTGTCGATGATCATGGTTGGCGCGCGCAATTCGATTGCCGTGGCGCTGGTCGCCGTCGGCATCGGCATGGGGGTCGGCGTGCCGCTTGGCGCCTTCGCCGCGGCGCGCGGCGGCCTCGTCGACGAGGCGCTGATGCGCGTCAACGATCTCGTCTTCGCCTTCCCCGCGCTGCTGTCGGCCATAATGATCACCGCCATTTTCGGGCCGGGCGCCATCAACGCCATCATCGCCATCGGCATCTTCAACATTCCGGTCTTTGCCCGCGTCGCCCGTGCCGGCGCGCTTGCCGTCTGGCCGCGCGAATTCATCCTTGCCGCGCGCGCCGCCGGTAAGAGCAGCACGCAGATATCGATCGAACATGTGCTGCCCAACATCGCCACGCTGCTCCTGGTGCAGGGCACAATCCAGTTCGCGCTGGGTATCCTGGCCGAAGCCGGGCTTTCCTATCTCGGCCTCGGGGCACAGCCGCCAATGCCGAGTTGGGGCCGCATGCTGTTTGACGCCCAGACGCGCATGGTGGTGGCGCCATGGATGGCGATCTTCCCCGGCATGGCGATCGTCGTCACCGTGCTCGGCCTGAACCTCCTGGGCGACGGCATCGCCGACATTCTCGACCCGAAATCGCGGCGGCAGCGATGAGCCTGCTCGAAGTCGACAATCTGTCGCTGACCATCGGCGACACGCAGATCCTGAAAGATATGGAGCTCTCCGTCGCGCCCGGCGAGGTGATGGGACTGGTCGGCGAATCCGGCTCCGGCAAATCGATGACCGCGCTGACGGTGATACGGCTCCTGCCCCATGCCGCACGTGCCACCGGGCGCGTCACATTCAACGGCATCGACATTCTGAGGGCAACCGAGGACCAGATGTGCGCCCTGCGCGGCGACGACATTGGCATGGTGTTCCAGGAACCGATGACAGCGCTCAATCCGGTCAAGACGATCGGAGAACAGGTCGCGGAAGGCATACGCTGGCACACCAGGGCAAGCCGTGCCGATGCCGAGGAGCGCGCGCGAAAAATACTCGACCGCGTCGGTCTGCCCTCGGCAAAGTTCCCGCTGTCGCGCTATCCCCACGAACTGTCAGGCGGTCAGCGCCAGCGCGTCGTCATCGCCATCGCCTGCGCGCTGAAGCCGAAGCTGCTGATCGCCGACGAGCCGACGACGGCGCTCGACGTGGTGCTGCAGGCGCAAATCCTGGACCTCCTGCGCGACCTTGTGGTGGAGAACCGCATGGGCCTGCTGCTGATCTCGCATGATCTCGCTGTCGTGACCGAGATGGCCGACCGCATCACCATCCTGCGCCATGGCGAGGTGATGGAAGCAGGCGACACGGCGCGCACGCTCTCCGGTCAGCTTCATCCCTATACGCGCCAGCTGGCGCAGGCTTCGATGCATGTTCCGACGCGCGCCAAGCCTCACCGTGTCGGGACGGACCAACCCTTGCTCCAGGTCGAAGGCGTCACCCGCGACTACCCCGGCCGCCGCCTCTCGCTGTTCAGCCGTGCGCCGGCGATTCGCGCCGTCGACGACGTCTCCCTCTCGATGGCGCCGGGCCAGTCGGTGGCACTGGTCGGCCGCTCCGGTTGCGGCAAGTCGACCCTTGCCCGCATGATCCTGGCACTGGACCGGCCGGGTTCGGGCGCGATCCGGTTTCGCGGCGAAGCCATCACCGGCAAGAGCGAAGCCGAGCTGAAGCCGGCCAGGCGCGATATGCAGGTCGTGTTCCAGGATCCCTACGGGTCCTTCGATCCACGCCAGAAGGTCGAAAAACTGGTTGCCGAGCCGCTTCATGTCCTGGAGAAAAAACCGACGCGGGCCGAACGCCGCGAGATGGTGGCGCACGCGCTCCACGAGGTCGGTCTCGACCAACGCGACATGGACAAATACCCGCACGAATTTTCCGGTGGCCAGCGTCAGCGCCTGTCGATCGCCCGCGCCATTATCACCCGCCCGAAACTGGTGGTCGCCGACGAGCCGGTCTCGGCACTCGATGTCTCGATCCGCGCCCAGATCCTGGACCTGTTCGCCGATCTCAACCAGAAGCTTGGCATCGCCTATCTCTTCATTACCCATGACCTGACCGTCGCCCGCGCCATCACGGATGAAGTGCTGGTCATGCATGAGGGCAAGATCGTAGAGCGTGGCAAGACGAACGAGGTGCTGGACCATCCGCAATCCGAAGCCGCCAGGGCGCTGGTCACAGCCGCCCCGGATTTGCATCGCGCGATCGCTCGGCGGATGCAGGAACAGGGCTGATGCATGTCGCCCAAAGTGGCGCCGCTTTGGGACCCTCTCAGATCATCTGGAATTTTCCGGTGGTCTTGAACCGGAGATAGGCCTCGACGCTGCGCGCCATGTTTGGCAGCATCTCAGGCAGGCTGTCGACCGAGAACCATTCGACGGCGCTACTCTCGTCGTCGGTGACGGCCGGCTCGCCTTCAAAGCGGCGCGTGTAAAACATCAGTGCGAAGAACTGCGCGCGATCGCCATTCGGGAACTGGAAGGTTTCATAATTCGGGTCGCAGCCGAACCCGAACGGCTCGACATCGCTGACGATCAAGCCGGTCTCCTCAAGTACTTCTCGGATCACCGGGGTTTCCAGGCCCTCGCCTTCCTCGGCATTACCGCCGGGCAAGCCCCACAAGCCAAAATCGGTTCGTTTCTGCAGGAGAATGCTGCCGTCTGCGCGTTCAGCACCCGGCATCAGCACCAGACGGTCGCCGATCAGCGCCCGCAATTGTCCCAGATAGCTATCGGCGAAGCTCACACAAACAGCCCCTCGGCGCTGGCGATTGGGTGTCTCACGCAGCGTCAACCTTCCGGCTTCACCACATCGACCGGGCTGATGTCGAGCAAATCGAGCGTGCGGCGGAGCAGCCGCACCTCGGTTTCGGCCAGCTGCGAATCCGCCTTGGCGATCTCCGCCATGTGCTGCGCCAATTGCTTGCGCCGCTCGACGTCGAGATCGCGGAACAGCGCGATCGCCTGCGAGCCGTTGGTCTCGTAGCCGAATTCGTTGAGATATTCGATGACGGCATCGATGCTGGTCTCCGGAATACCGAAGGCATCCTTGCAGATGCGCCGGAAGGCAACCATCTCGCTCTCGCTCACTGTGCCATCTGCCAGGATCATCCGGAACAGCATCAGCAGTTCCGCCGACAGGACGGGATCGTCCGCGACCTTGCGCACGCCCGGGTCGCCGTCGAAGATCGAGCGTATCTGGTCCAGCAACGCGAATGGCATGAACGGCCCCTTTCCGATTCCTCTTCAATAGAATTAGCGCGGAATCGCCCTTGCGCAAACGGGGTGGTCATGGTCGAACGCGCGCTATCTCAGCCGACCGGACATCTCGACAGATCAGATGATCGACCTTAGCATCCAGTCCATCGCCATGCTTGCCCTCGCGGCTTTTGCCGCGGGCTTTGTCGATTCGATTGCCGGCGGCGGCGGACTGATCACCATTCCGGCGTTGCTGCTTGCCGGTTTCTCGCCGGTCGAGGCGCTTGGAACCAACAAGCTGCAAGGCATGTTCGGCTCCGGGTCGGCGACGATCCACTATGCCTCGAAAGGCCATGTCGACCTGCGCCGGCAATTGCCATCGGCGCTGCTGGCACTTGCCGGCGGTGCCGTCGGCGCGTTGCTGGCCACGATCGTGCCCGGCGACCTGTTGCGCGCGGCCCTGCCGCTGGTGCTGATCGCCATCGCGCTATATTTCGCGCTCAAGCCCAACATGAACGATGTGGACCGGGCCGAGCGCCTGTCGCCCTTCCTGTTCGGCGTGACCGTGGTGCCGGCCATCGGCTTCTATGACGGCGTGTTCGGGCCGGGCGCCGGTTCCTTCTACATGCTGGCCTTCGTGACGCTCGCCGGCTACGGCGTGCTCAAGGCGACGGCGCACACCAAGCTGCTCAATTTCGCTTCCAACATTGGCGGCTTCATCGTCTTTGCCGCCGTCGGCGTCATCTCGTGGAAGATCGGCCTGATGATGGGCGTTGCCCAGTTCCTCGGCGCCCGGCTTGGTGCCAGTCTCGCCATGCGCATCGGCGCCAAACTGATCAAGCCGCTGCTGGTCATCGTCTGCGTGGCTCTGGCGGTGAAGCTGCTGGCGGATCCGGCCAACCCGCTGCGTGTCATGATTGGTGTGTGATCACGCGCCTGTTACAATATCGCTGTTCGAATCATGTTGGAGGAGCCAGACATGAATCTCAGCGCGCCTACCCAGATTGTTTTCATCATTTCCCTGGTCATCGCCATCATCGGCATTCTTGCCGCGCTTGGCGTTTTTGCGTTCATTCCGCTCGCATCGGTGTGGATCGTGCTCGTCGCCTACATCGTGCTCGCCGCCGGCTGCCTGATGCGCGGCGCCTGACAAGTTTCCCTCGACAAGTGGGGACCGAGAGCGCCCGGCCAACAGCCGGGCGTTTTTGATTTTGATGCGGGCTCTGCTAGATTTGGCTTGGCGGAAGGATGGCCAATGCCGATCGAGATGCAGCGCCGGAAAGAACAGGATCGCTCCATATCGGGGCTATTCGAAATGCGCCGGCGGTTTCCCGATCCCGCGCTCGAGGGCGTGGTCATCGACATCTGCGGCTATCGCGAGACGGCGGCGGGCCATTTCCGCAATGTCGAATACGCGTCGCTGACGGTGCCGTTGGTGATAAGCTTCGCCGAGCCCTTCGCCATCGGCCTCGGCAGGACGCCTGATGACAATGACCGCTTCGCCAGTTTCGCCGCCGGCCTTTTCGCCGGTCCGGTAATGATCGAATCCTTCGGCGGCGCCTGCTGCATCCAAGTCAATTTCACCCCTCTTGGCGCACGCCGCTTCTTCCGCCTGCCGATGAGCGGCTTGACCGACAGCATGGTCGTGCTCGATGACGTGCTTGGCGCGGAAGGCATGGCGCTGCGCGAACAGCTCGGCAACGCGCCTGACTGGACGGCGCGTTTCGATCTTGCCGAGGCATTCGTCGCCGCTCGTCTTGAGAGCGCCGCTGAGACGCCGCTGGAAATCGCCTGGGCTTATGACCGTATCGTCACATCAGGCGGCCGGACCCGGATTGCATCGCTTGCCGAACGGTTGGGCTGGAGCCGCAAACACCTAGTTGTGGAGCCTCAACAGGTTGTCCTTGGTCAGGCCCAGGCGACTGATTGGCGGTTTGGACTTTAGGCTTCCGTGCGGACGGTGCCAATTGTACCGATGCAACCATATGGGCAACTCGGCGGCGCGATGGTCGGAGTTCGCATAAGCCACGGCATATGCCCACTCCCTGAGTGCGGTCTGGATGAACCGCTCGGCCTTGCCGTTAGTCTTGGGGGTATAGGGCTTGGTC
>NZ_JAPYKP010000136.1:0-16952 GCF_037179725.1 Mesorhizobium sp. Cs1321R2N1
TGCTCATGCGGCCACCTTGTCGCCTGCCGGCTTTCCAGCGGCCTCGAGCACGGCGCGGGCAACGATCTCGCGCACCGCGTCCAGCCTGTATTCGGCGCTGCCGCGCACATCGGCGATCGGCGACAGCTCAGCCATCGGCGCCGAACGGACCGCGGCAACAAGCCCGGCATCCAGGGGAAGCCCGCGCAACGCCGCCTCGATACCGGCAAGCCGCCTGGCAACGGCGGAACAGGAGCCGACGGCGACGGCTGCATCCGCGACAGTGGCATTCTCGACAACCAGACGCACCGCCACCATGGCGATGGAGATGACGAGATAGCGCCGGGCACCAAGCTTGACGAAGGCCGATGTGCCGGTGGGTTTCGGCACGCGGATGGCCGTCACCATGTCGCCAGGCTGCAAGGCCGTACGGCGGTTGCCCAGGATGAACTCCGACAAGGGCAGATGGCGTGTCGCCGCCGCCGAGCACAGCTCGACCTCGGCGTCGAGCACGAGCAATCCCGGCACGCCGTCGGCGGCCGGCGAAGCGTTGCAGAGATTGCCAGCGACCGAGGCAACGTTCTGGATCTGCGCCGAGCCGACCTCGCGCGCGGCCTGTTTCAGCGCATCGAAGGCCGGGGGCAAGGGATGGCGGATGATGTCGGTCCAGGTCGCGCGCGCGCCGATGATCCAGTGACTGCCGGTCTCGGCGATGCCGCGCAGCGCTGTCAGGCCGTTGATGTCGAGCACACTGTCGCGAAACGGCTTGCTGCCTTGCACCGGATAGAAATCCGTGCCGCCCGCAAGGATACGCCAGGCGCCCTCGCCAAGCAGCGCGAGCGCCTCGTCGACCGTGGTGGGTTTCGCGTAACGGATCACGCTTTGCCTTCCAACAAGATGGGCCTTCCCAATAAGATGGGCCTTTCCCGAAACCGGCCCTCCCAAGGAGCTTACCCCCGGGAATATCTTGCCGGTTTCAATCCGGCAAATTCATTCGTATGCAAATGATATCAAGACGGCGGAAATTGTCAAAGCCAGAGTTTACGCCGGTACTCATGTGGCTGGCATCGCCACGCATTTGTTATGCCGCTGGAGGTTGACGCGGCCCGCCATCTGGTCAAGTTTCTCCCTCCGGTCGCGCCAGCGGCTTTTTCTTTCGCCGAGCCCCTCGTTCGGAGCCCGAGCCCTAGCCTGACAGGAAGGAAACCCTATGGCCGACGAAGCGCTCGTTGTCATCGACCTGCAGAACGATTTTTGCCCGGGCGGCGCGCTGGCGGTGGCCGGCGGCGACGAGATCGTGCCGCTGGTCAATGACATGATCCGGCGAACCGACCATGTCGTGCTGACGCAGGACTGGCACCCTGCCGGCCATTCCAGCTTTGCCTCCAGCCATCCCGGCGGGCAGCCCTTTTCGACGATTGAGATGCCCTACGGCCCACAGACTTTGTGGCCGGACCATTGCATTCAGGGCAGTCTCGGCTCGGATTTCCATTCCGGCCTTGCGTGGACAAAGGCCGAACTCGTCATCCGCAAGGGTTTTCGGTCCGCCATCGACAGCTACTCCGCCTTCTTCGAGAACGATCACGCGACGCCGACCGGGCTCGCCGGCTATCTTCGGGAACGCGGTATCGACACGCTGACCCTGGTCGGCCTGGCGACCGATTTCTGTGTCGCCTTCTCGGCGCTGGATGCGGTCAAACAGGGTTTTAGCACCACGGTCAGGCTCGATGCCTGCCGTGGCATCGATCTCAACGGATCGCTCGAGACAATGCTGGCGAAAATGCGCGATGCCGGCGTGACGCTCGAAGATCACACGTCCGGCTGACCGCACCGTGGGGGGCAGAAGGGGATCTTTGCCGATGGCGATCGGGACGGCCGGTGCGATCGTCGTCGCGATGCTGTTTCCGGTATCGGCCTTCGCGGCCGAAGAACACGGCCTGCCTGGCGCCACGATGTCGCTCTGGTGGGCGCTGCCTTTTGCCGGGCTGCTCCTGTCGATCGCCACCGGTCCCCTGCTGTTCCACCATGCCTGGGAACACCACTACGGCAAGATCACCGCCTTGTGGGCGGCGCTGGTGATCGTGCCGCTCGCGGTCGCCTTCGGTGCCCCCGCGGCAACCGAGGCGGTGCTGCACGCGCTGCTCACCGAATACATGTCGTTCATCGTCCTGCTGTTTGCGCTCTACACGATTTCGGGCGGCATCCTGCTTGCCGGCAATATTCACGGCACACCGCTGGTCAATGCCGGACTGCTGATCGTCGGGGCGCTGCTTGCCTCGGTGATCGGCACGACCGGCGCCTCGATGATCCTGATCCGACCGATCCTGCGCGCCAACGACAACAGGCCTTTCAATGCCCATGTCGTCATCTTCTTCATTTTCCTGGTGTCCAACATTGGCGGCTCGCTGACGCCGCTCGGCGACCCGCCGCTGTTCGTCGGTTTCCTGCGCGGCGTCGATTTCTTCTGGACGACCAACAATCTTTACCGGGAGACGCTGTTCGTCGGCGGCGTCGTGCTGGCGGCGTTCCTGGCGATCGACCTCATCCTGCACCGGCGCGAGGCCGGCGCGCCGAAGATCAAGGATCCGACCCCGGATACGAAGGTGCGCCTGCGCGGCCTGGCCAACCTTCCGCTGCTGGCCGGTGTGATCGGCGCCATCCTGCTGTCGGCGGCCTGGAAACCGGGCGTGAGCTTTTTGGTGTTCGGCGTCGGTCTCGAGCTGCAGAACCTTATACGCGACGCGATCATCCTCGCGCTGGCCCTGCTATCGCTTCCCCTCTCGTATAAGAGCCACCGCGAAGCGAACGGCTTCAATTGGGGTCCGATCGCGGAAGTGGCCAAATTGTTCGCCGGCATCTTCACCTGCATCGTTCCGGTCATCGCCATTTTGAGGGCCGGCCATGACGGCGCGCTGGCGCCGCTTGTCGCGCTCGTCACCTCGGCGCAAGGCACGCCAAACGACCTCGCCTATTTCTGGCTGACCGGGACGCTGTCGTCCTTCCTCGACAATGCGCCGACTTATCTGGTGTTCTTCGAGTTGGCGGGCGGCGACCCTCAGCACCTGATGACCGAGTTCGCCTCGACGCTTGCCGCGATCTCGGCGGGTGCCGTGTTCATGGGGGCCAACACCTATATCGGCAACGCACCCAATTTCATGGTCTATGCCATTGCCAGGCATCGCGGCGTCAAAATGCCGGGCTTCTTCGGGTACATGCTGTGGTCCGGGCTGGTGCTGATCCCGACCTTTTTGATCGCGGGTTTTCTGTTTTTCGGCTGATCAGCCGACACCGACATAACGCCTGACCGCCGACGGGTCGGCGCGCAGGGTCTCGACTTCGACCGTCTCGCGGTTGCGGCCGTTCTCGATGAACGAGACTCGATCGGCGACCGACAGCACGGCTTCGACCCGCTGCTCGACCAGGATGGTGGAGACATCCATCTCGCGCAGCTTCGACACCGTCTCGCGGATCTTGGCGATCATCGACGGCATCAACCCTTCGGTCGGCTCGTCGAGCAAAAGCACCTGCGGCTCGAGGCAGAGCGCACGCGCCATGGCCAGCATCTGCTGCTCGCCACCGGACAAGGTGCCGGAGCGCTGCCGCAGCCGCTGACGCAGCAGCGGGAAGAGGTCGAGAACGTTCTCGCGCGTCGCCTTGCCCTTGCCGCGCGCCATCAGCCCGATCTCGATGTTCTCGGCCACAGTCATCTCGGCGAACAGCCGCCTTCCCTGCGGCACATAGGCGACGCCTGCCTTCGGCACGTCATGCGCCGGCAGGCCGGTCAATTCCTGCCCGGCGAGCCTGATCGAACCGGCACTCGCTGGAACCAGGCCCATGATCGCCTTCAGCGTCGTCGTCTTGCCGGCGCCGTTGCGGCCGAACAGGCACAGCACCTCGCCCTTGTTCAGCACGAGATCGAGCCCGTAGAGCACCTGGACCTCGCCATAGAAGCAGTCCAGCCCCGAGATCACCAGTGCATCGGTCTTGCTCGTCTCCCTCATGGGGCCGTCCCCAGATAGGCGTCCTGCACCGCGGCGTTGTCGCGGATCGCTTCCGGCGTGCCCTCGGCCAGGATCCTGCCGTCGTTGAAGACGGTGATGCGGTCGGCGAGTTGCATGACGACAGGCATGTTGTGCTCGATCAGCAGCACGGTGGCGTTCTTGGCGATGTCGCGCACCAGCTCGATGAAATTATCGATCTCGCTATCGGCCAGGCCTTGCGTCGGCTCGTCGAGGATCAGCAGGCGCGGCTTCAGCGCCAGGCCCATCGCCACTTCCAGCAATCGCTGATGGCCGTAGGACAATTGCCCGGCCGGCATATGGGCGCGGCCGGCCAGCCCGGTGCGTTCGAGCGCCGACATGACGCCGGCCCGTACCGCACCCTTCGAGCGGCCGTCGCTCAGCGTGCGCTGCACCGGCAGCGCGACATTGTCATAGGCGCTGAGGTTGGCGAAGACGCTGGTGATCTGGAATGTGTAGGCGATGCCCTGGCGGACCCTGACATAGGCCGGCAGCCCGGTGATGTAGGCGCCGTCGAAGAGGATCGCCCCCGAAGAGGGCTGGATGCGGCCGCTGACAAGGCTGACGAAGGTGGTCTTGCCCGCGCCGTTGGGGCCGATGACGGCGCGGATTTCTCCGGGCATCAGGGTGAAGTCGACGCTGTCGACGGCGCGCAGGCCGCCGAAATTGCGCGACAGACCCTTGGTGGTCAAAAGCGGCGTCATGGCAACCACCCGAGCCAGCGCTGGCGGATGCTGCCGAGAATGCCCTTCGGGAAGAACAGCACCAGCAGGATCAACGCGATGCCGACGATCAGCAGATAAGCCGATGTGTAGCCGCTGGTGACGTCGATGACATAGTACATGAACAGCGTGCCGACCAGCGGTCCAAGCGTTGTGGCAGCACCTCCGAGCAGGACCCACAGCAGCGGCAGGATCGAATACTGCACCGAGGCGAAGCTCGAGCCGACATAGCCGAACAGCAGCGCGTAGGCGGCGCCGGACGCCGCGCAGATCGTGCCGGAGACGACGACGGCTGCGAGCTTGTTGGAGAAGGTGTCGTAGCCCAGCATCTTCGTGCGCTCTTCGTTTTCACGGATGGCGACCAGCACGCGGCCAAAGCGGGAGCGGACGATGGCGAGCATCATCAGAAGCACGAGCGAGAACAGCGCCAGCGCGCTCATGTAGCGCACGGTCGGATTGGTGAGGTCGAGCGAGGTTCCGCCGAAAGTGAGGACACGCGCCGGCTGCGGCACGACCATGCCCTGGTCGCCCCCTGTCCAGGCCGCGAAATAAAGGATGGCGAGATAAAACACCTGGGCGAACATCATGGTGACGATCATGAAGGCGACGCCCATGGTGCGCAGCGCCAGGAGGCCGATGATCAGGGAGAGAACCGCCCCACAGCCCAGACCCGCGGCGAATGCCGCCGGCACGCTCCAGCCTAGCTGGATGATGGCAAGGCCGGCACCATAAAGCCCGGCCCCAAAGAACATGGCATGGCCGAGGCTGAGCAGGCCGACATAGCCGAACAGCATGTTGTAGCCCATCGCGAAGACCGCCAGCACCATGATGCGGGCGAGCAGGCCGTGGTAATACTCCGGCAGCAGGAAACTCAGCACGAAGAGCAGGGCAATCACACCGAGGTGCAGCGCGTACGCCTTTGCCGGCGAAGCTTCGCTCATCGTGATGCCGTCCCAAACAGGCCTTGCGGCCGGAACACCAGCACCATGGCGACCAGCAGCGTGGCGATGATCTTGGCCAGCGTCGGCGAGAAGAACATCGAGATGATGCCGTCGGACAGGCCGATCAGCACGGCGGCGACGACGGTGCCGCGCAGCGAGCCGAGACCGCCGATGATGACCACGATGAAGGACAGCAGCAGTGGGTCCTGCCCCATCAGGTAGTGCGCCTGGCTGATCGGCACGATCAGCACCGCGGCGATCGCCGCCAGCATGGCGCCGAGCGCGAAGACGCCGCCATAGACACGGCCGACAGGGATGCCGAAGGCCCGCGCCGTCTCGCTGTCACACTGGGTGGCACGCATGATGAGACCAATTTTCGTGCGCGTCAGCACCAGCCATGTCGCGATCAACAAGAGGGCGGATGCGGCGATAACAGACAGCTTGTAGCCGGAATAGCCGAACCACGGCAAAAGGATGCGGTAGCTGAAGGGCGGCTCGACGGGTCGCGCTTCGGGACCATAGAAAGTCAGCGCCAGCTGCTGGATGATGTAGAGCATGCCGATGGTGGCGACGATGGTGGCTTCCGGATTGTAATTGAGCCGGCGCAGCACCAGCCGTTCGGCGATCAGCGCGATGGCGCCGACGATCAGCGGCGCAATCACCAGCGCCGCCAGGAAGCCGAGGGCCGGGTGGCCGCCGATTGCCGATGTGATCGCCCATGCAAGCACGGCGCCGAGCATGAAGAACTCGCCATGGGCGACGTTTACGACACGCATGACGCCGAACACCAGCGACAAGCCAAGCGCGGTCAGCGCCAGCACGGCCGAGGTGACGAGGCCTTCGAGGGCGGCGAGGAGGAGGTGGGGGCCCAAGTGCATTGGCTAGGCACCAGCGGATGCGCGAGGCACCCCCCTCTGCCCTGCCGGACCCGGCCCTGCGCTATCGCTCCGGGCGTTCGTCGTTCGGAAAGCCAAGCAATTGGCTTTCCGTCCGCTGCGCGGACCACTTCTCACCCCCCTCAAGTGGGGAGATCGGATGTCACGATTGGTTTCGCCAATAGCCAGCGTCGGGAGATAAATGCCGGCGCACGAACTGCCAATCTCCCCCCTTGCGGGGGAGATGTCCGGCAGGACAGAGGGGGGTGGCTTGGCGCTCACGCCGCTAAAACAGCTTCGCTCACAGCGCCTGCGTCGTGTAATCCCCTTCGGCTTCGTAAAGCCCGTCCTCGATCTTGGTCTTGTGGACGACCTTCAGCTTGCCGCCTTCGACCTTGGAGATGTTCTGGATGCCAAAGCACTGGTGTATCTTGCCGTTGAAGGTTTTTGGTCCTTGCGGATGCTCCGGCCCTTCGGCGAATTCCTTCAGCGCTTCGGTCGCCTCGACCAGCTTGGCGCGGTCTTCCGGTCCCTTGTAGCCGGCGTCTTCCATCGCCTTCTTGACGACGTAGAGCGTTTCCCAGCAACCGAACATGTGCGCGGCGGTGGAGACGTCCTTGGGGTCGCCGACGGCGGCGCCATTGTCGTCGATGCCGACGGCGGCGCGATAGGCTTTCTGCGCTTCGGTGTCATCGGGCTGGGCGTAGCGCGGCGAGCCTTCCCAGAAATGGCTGCCGTCGAGGAATTCGAGGCCGGGGCTGTTGATGTCGACGGCTTCGAGCGAATCGATGAAGCCGAACAGCTGCGGCCGGTTCGAACCGTAGAACTCGCCGAGCTCCTTTACGAAGGTGAGCACCGCCGGACCGACCATGACGTGGTAAATCACCTCGGTCTCGGCCGGTATCTGCGGGAAGTATTTGGTGAAGGAACTCTCCGTCGGCGGAATGGCGATCTGCGCGATCACCTCGGCGCCTTGCGCCTTCAGCGCCGGCGGCAGGTAATCGCGATGGTCGTAGCCGAAGGCGAAATCGGGGAATATCTGCGTCACCTTCTTGCCGGCATTGGCCGCGATCCACGGCGCCATCGACTTGATCTGGCTCTTCACATCGGTGATGCCGGGCTGGAAGACGTAGCGGTTGAGCTTGGTCGAGGCGACGTGATGCCCTTCGCTGACGACGAAATAGGGCATCTTGGCTTCGCCGGCGGCCGGAGCCGAGCCGATGACGACGTGCGAGAACAGCGTGCCGAAGACGATGTCGGTCTTGTGCTGCGTGGCGAACTTGCCGACCACCTCGGCGCCGCGACCGGGATCCGTGCCGTCATCCTCGATGATCACCTCGACCTGGCGGCCGTTGATGCCGCCAGCGGCATTGATCGCCTTGATGGCGGCGGCGGTGGTCTTCTCGTACCAGCGGCCATAGGCGGCGCCGATACCGGTGCGGTGCGACTGGAAGCCAATCTTGATCGGCGCGGAGCTTTGCGCCTGGGAATAACGGACGAAACCGGGCGCCATGGCGAGGCCGGCACCAGCGGCGATCCCCTTCAGCGCGGTGCGGCGGGTGAGTGTGGTTTTTGAGAGGTCGAAAAATCCGTTCTTGTCAGTCACATTCGTTCCCCTGTTTTTGCGTTTTGACCAACGATAAGGCGGCTCGAACATCCTCGGCAAGAGGATGCAAAATTGCATGTGTACAAACTAAATCACCAAAGGCTTGGCCTGGCAAGCGAGCTTTCCGTCAGGGTATGACCCATAGGAAATGGCTTGTCTCATCCGACCGTCGGCGTGGCAAGCAGCCAGAGACCGAAAATGGTGTAGGCGATCATCAAGACGGTGAGCGGAAACTGGCTGAGCGCGGCGCGGGCAGGCTGTGGATGCAGGTGCCAGGCAAGGCCGTGGGCGACGAGTACCGCGAGCACATGGCCAAGGATGATGGCGCCGGCTTGGACATTCCACAGCCACCACGCGGAACCCGCGCCGGCAACGACGCCGGCTTCGACCTGCATGTCGGCGGTGCCGAACAGATTCCAGCCCAGCGCGAACGGATCGGACAGGGAGGCCAATGCATACTGGCCGTCGACCAGCAGCACCGTCAGATAGTGCGCGACATGGTAGGCGAGCGCGATCGGCACGATCGACCACACCAGCAGGCCCGCTGCCTGAGCCAGAGGCCGATCGCTGCCGGCAAGGCGCTGACCGAGGATTACCGCAACCAGGAACACTCCCGCGAGCAGCACGAATGCCAGGACAAGGCCAAGGCTGCCGCTGCCGATCACCGCCGTACGGCCGGGAAATTCCAGCGGGTTGATGCCGAACAGGCCGAGCCAGAAGAAGGTCTTCGACAGCCCGTCGAAGGAAACCGAGGACAAAGCAAGCAGCAGGAAGGCGATGCCGCCGGCGGGCAAGGGCTCGGCCGTGAGCAGCCTGGCGCCCGGCCAGCACAACGCAAGACGGCCTTTGTCGTCGCGCTCGACCGGGGCGAAGCGGGCAACCATCGAGAAGAAGATGCCGAGGAATTCACCGCTGCGGCTCCACTTGTCGTAGCCGAACACCCGCATGGCGATGAAGGTGAGCAGCCAATAGAGGCCGGCGGCAAAGGCTAGCCGCGCCGGATCGTCGGGGGATGGATAGACGAGTTCGAACCAGGCAAAGGCGAAGAACAGGATGACGGCCGGCCAGCAGCCAAGCCACTGCGGAAGTTGCGCTTCATCGCTTCTGCCGCGCGACAGCAGCCGCCACGGGCCGCACCAGGGGTTGAGCCACGACCACAGATCGCCGAACACACCTTGCAGCAGGGTCAGGCCGGCCCACAGCAGCGCCCAGATCACCAACGGCAGCGGGTTGGAGAGCGGGTCGCGGCTGCCGATAAAGCCGGCGGCGATGAGAATTGCAAAGCCGGCAAAGGAGATCAGGCTGATGGTGGCGCGGGTGCTGTCGCCGAAGGCGAATAGCGGCAGGCGCCGGCGCCAAAGGAGGCCGAGCCAATTTGCCGGCAGCAGGGCTAGCAAGAGGAAGCTGACAGCCACGGCGAACGCGCCGCCGATCAGGTAGTAGCCGGTGGGGAGGAGCAGGACATGACCACGGTCGGAGGCGTGCGCGAAGGCTGGAGTGGGGGAGAGCGCCAACAAGGCGGCAAGCAAGAAGGCTAGCGACAGACGGAAGCACTCTACGGCGCCCCCCTCTGTCCTGCCGGACATCTCCCCCACGAGGGGGGAGATTGGCGGGCCGTGCCGTCGGCGCGTCTCTTGCAATGTCTGCGATTGGCGAAAGCGGAGATAAAGTCCAATCTCCCCCCTCGTGGGGGAGATGTCCGGCAGGATAGAGGGGGGCGCGACGGAACTCAATCTATCCAGGTTTCCTATCCCCCGCGAGCCCATCCCTCAAACCTTGACCAGTTGCTCCACGCGATCCTTCTGCCCAAAAATCCTCAAATACCGCTCGATCTCCTTGAGATCGCCGGTCGCCTTGGCTGGATTGTCGGAAAGCTTCACCGCCAGCCGGCCATTGGCCTCGGTGACCTTGCAGACCAGCGATATGGCGTCGAGGCTCTTGGTCTCTGTCGGCGCGCAGCCTTCGAAATCATTGGTCAAATTGGTGCCCCAGCCGAAGGACATGCGTACCTTGCCCTTGAAGTGACGGTAGGTCTCCTCGATGGTTTCGACCTCGAGCCCGTCGGAGAAGATCAGCAGCTTCTGCCTGGGGTCCTTGCCCTTTTCGCGCCACCAGGACAGGATCTTTTCGCCGCCTTCGATCGGCGGCGCGCTGTCGGGGCGAAAGCCCGTCCAGTCGGCGACCCAGTCCGGCGCGTCGCGCAGGAAGGAAGCGGTGCCGAAGGCGTCGGGCAGCACGATCAGCAGATTGCCGCCATAGTAGCGCTGCCAGTCCTGCAGCACCTTATAGGGCGACTGCTTCAGCTCTTTTTCCGAATTGGCGAGTGCCGCGAACACCATCGGCAGTTCATGCGCGTTGGTGCCGAGCGCTTCGAGGTCGTTGTCCATGGCCAGCAGAACATTGGAGGTGCCGGTGAACGCCTCGCCGATGCCCTCCTTCAGCGCCTCCACGCACCAGCGCTGCCACAGGAAGGAATGGCGACGGCGTGTGCCGAAGTCGGAAATGCGGATGCCGGGCAGCGCCTTCAGCCGTTCGGTCTTGGCCCACATCTTGGCCTTTGCGCGGGCGTAGAGCACGTCGAGCGCGAAGGGCCCATAGGCCCGCATGGCCGCGCGAGATCGGAGTTCGTTGATGATGGCGAGCGCGGGGATTTCCCACAGCGTCGTGTACATCCAGGGGCCGGAGAAAGTTAGTTCGTATTGTCCGTCGTGCTTGGAAAGCTCATAGTCGGGCAGCCGAAACCCTTCCAGCCAGGCGAGGAATTCCGGATCGAAAATCTGCTTGCGGCCGTAGAAATTGTTGCCACCCAGCCAGATCATCTCCTTCTTGGAGAAGCGCAGCGTGCGGGCATGGTCGAGCTGTTCGCGCAATTCGCCCTCGTCGATCTCGTCGGCGAGCCGCACCGAGGTGGTGCGGTTGATCAGGGAGAAGGTGGCGTCGACCTTGGGATACATGCCCCAGATCATCTGCAGCATCAAAAGCTTGTAGAAGTCGGTGTCGAGCAGGCTGCGCACGATCGGGTCGAGCTTCCAGGTGTGGTTGTAGACGCGCCGCGCAATATCGGTCTTGGCCATGTCTCGTTACCGCCTTCGCTGCCCTGCCACCACAATAGCGACAGGCCTCATAGCATCGAATTGACCAAAACGCTGCCCGCTTTCAGGCTGGGCCGACAAAAAGAAAGTCCTGCGTGCGGCTACGAAGATTTACCGCCCATCACCTTGAGCGCGGGACGTTTGCGGCGGGTGACGAGGCGGCCCGCCACCGGGGCGTCGGCGCGGCCGTCATCCCCGGCCTTCTCGGCGAACAGCCAGTCCATGAACACCTGCACGATCGGCGTCGCCCGCATCTCGTTGCGGCAAACGACATAGAAGTCGTCGACCGCCGGCACCGACAAGCTGAACGGCGCGACCAACATGCCCCTGGCCAGCAGCGCGCTTGCCGTCACCGAGTCACCCAGCGCCACGCCATGGCCGTGCACCGCGGCTTCCGCCGTCATGCGCGCATCGCCGAGATGATGGCGCCGGCCGCGCTCGAGGTCCAGCGCGTCGGCGGCGGCCAGCCAGGTGTGCCACTCGCGGCCGTCGTCACCATGCAGCAAGACGTGGTCGGCGAGGTCGCGAACGCTACGGATCGGCCGGTTGTTGATCAGCGTCGGGCTGACCACGGGGAAACAGTTCGAGGCCCGACCATTTGCGCATCCAGCAATCGGCCCAGCTGCCATCGCCATAGTGCACGCAGACATCGATATGCGGCGCCCGGATATCCCTGGGATCATTGGAGGGAATGAGCGTCAGCTGGATGTCGGGATATTGCGCGGTGAAGCTGCCCAGCCTCGGCGTCATCCACAGAAGCAGCAGCGCCGGCACGCAGGACACCGACAGCGCGCCGCTGCTTGCCGGCCGGGTCAGCCGTTGCGTGGCGGCGGCGATGCCGTCGAACGCGACCGATACCGCAGGCAAGAGCTCGGCGCCGTGAGCGGTCAATTTGACCCGCTGGCCGACGCGTTCGAAAAGCTTGACGCCAAGCGATTGCTCCAGCGCCTTGATCTGGTGGCTGACGGCGCCATGCGTGACATTCAGTTCGCTCGCCGCCTTGGTCAACGAGGCATGGCGCGCCGTTGCCTCGAAGGCGCGCAGCGGGTTGAGAGGTGGCAAGCGCTTGGCCATGGATGCTCGGCTTCATTGTGAGATTTTCTCACAGAAAGCACCCTAACAATATCAATTGCTTTTTCAAAGCGGCTGCCGGACACTTTGCCCCAAGACAACATCAAGACGTGAAATCTGCGGACAGCCAGCGGGACCGCGGCCCGGCCGGATGACGGTCGGTTCGCCCGAGGTCACCGACCGGCAACACTGCATCGGCTGAGGAGGAGCGGATATGGGATACGATCGCGGCAAGCTCGACGCGCTGCGTCGCAAATATGGCGAGAGCCATGGCGGCGAGATGTTCGACCCGAAATTCCGCAAGGTCGCCGACAAGATCTTTTCCAAGAGCGGCACGCGGCTGGCGCCCTATTCCGGCATCCCGACTTTTCTCACCGCGCCTTATCGTGAAATCGCCGCCGAAAACCCGGACTTCGGCGACCTGCAGGTGGCGATCATTGGCGTGCCGATGGATCTTGGCGTCACCAATCGGCCGGGCTCGCGCTTCGGGCCGCGCGCATTGCGGGCCATCGAGCGCATCGGCCCCTACAACCATGTGCTGGAATGCGCGCCGACGCATGAGCTCAGGGTGGCCGACATCGGCGACGTTCCGTTCCAGAGCCGTTACCGGCTGGAGACCAGCCATGAGGATATCGAGCGGCGCATCAACCAGATCGTCGACGCCGGTGTCATTCCGCTGTCGGTCGGCGGCGACCACTCGATCACGCACCCGATCCTGAAGGCGGTCGGCAAGAAGGCGCCGGTCGGCCTAGTTCACATCGACGCCCATTGCGACACCAGCGGCCTGTTCGACCTGACCAAATTCCACCATGGCGGCCCGTTCCGCAACGCGGTGCTCGATGGCGTGCTCGATCCGACGCGCACCATCCAGATCGGCATCCGCGGCTCGGCCGAATATTTGTGGGAGTTCACCTACGAATCCGGCATGACAGTGGTCCATGCCGAGGAGGTGACCGGGCTCGGCATTCCCGCCATCATCGAGAAGGCGCGCAGAATAGTCGGCGATGGCCCGACCTATGTGTCTTTCGACATCGACAGCGTCGACCCGGCCTTCGCGCCGGGCACGGGCACGCCGGAAGTCGGCGGGCTGACGACGCGCGAAGTGCTTGAACTGCTGCGCGGCCTCAAGGGCCTGAACATCATCGGCGGCGACGTCGTCGAGGTGGCGCCGCAATATGACGCGACCACCAACACCGCGCATGCCGGCGCCCAGGTGCTGTTCGAGATCCTGAGCCTGATGGTGTTCAGCCCGGCCGTCACCGGCAAGGGCGCCTGACGATCCGAAACAAAGGCGGCCGCCGCGCTGGAGCCGGCGGCCGACCCACACAATCAAAAAGCTTCCAGAAGGGGAATGACAATGACAATCCGCTCGACGATCAAATCATCCATCGCCGCCGTCCTGGTCCTGGGCGCGGCAGGTTTCGGCCTTGGCACGCAGGCTGCCAAGGCTGACGCGCTGGCCGATATCACCAAGGCCGGCACCATCAATGTCGGCGTTTTCGCCGATTTCCCGCCCTTCTCCTCGGCCAGCGCCGACATGAGCCTCAAGGGCTATGACATGGACGTCGCGCAGTACATCGCCGACACGCTCAAGGTGAAGCTCAATCCGATCGCCGTCACCGGCCAGAACCGCATCCCCTATTTGAACGACCACCGCGTCGACATCCTGATGAGCGTCGGCTACTCGAAGGAGCGCGAGCAGGTCATCGACTTCGCCGCCGCCTACGCGCCCTATTACATCGCGGTCATCGGCCCGGCGGCGATGTCGGTCAAAGGCAAGGAAGACCTCGCCGGCAAGTCGATCGCCGTCAATCGCGGCACGCTGGAAGATACCTCGCTCACCGAGGCAGCACCCGCATCGGCCGACATCAAGCGCTTCGACAACTACAATTCGGTGATCCAGGCCTTCATTTCCGGCCAGACCCAGCTGATGGTCGTCGGCAACGACGTCGGCGCGCAGGTGCTGGCCAAGCAGGACGTGCTCAAGCCCGAGCAGAAGTTCCAGCTTCTGACCTCGCCCTCGCATATCGGCCTCAACAAGAATGAGGACGGCCTCAAGAAGGCGGTCAACGACGCCGTCGCCAAGATGCTGGCGGACGGCAAGCTGGACGAAAGCTCGAAGGCCTGGCTGAAGACGCCGCTCAACCCCGACAACCTCAAGGATTGATTGACGTGGCCTTCGGCTGGCTTCCAGGTGCCGTGGGCGACATCGCGCACGGCGCGGCGACGACGATCCTTTTGATCGCCGTCACCACGTTGGCGGGAACGCTACTCAGCATCCTCGGTGCCGCGGGACGGCGAAACGGCCCCGCGCTGCTGCGCCGGGCCATCGCCTGGTATGTCGAGGTGATGCGCAACACGCCGTTCCTGGTGCAGCTGTTCTTCATCTTCTTCGGCCTGCCGAGCCTCGGCATCAGGCTCGACCCGATCCTGGCCGCCATGCTGGCGATGACGCTCAACATGGCGGCCTACACGATCGAGATCGTCGGCGCCGGGCTCGACGCGGTGCCGAACGGGCAGACGGAAGCGGCCCTGGCGCTCGGGCTGCGGCCGCGCCAGGTGTTCATCAAGATCGTGCTGCCGCAGGCGCTCAAGATCATCTATCCCGCGCTGACCAGCCAGATCGTCATCATGATGCTGGAATCCGCCGTGGTATCGCAGATCGCGGTGCGCGAACTGACGTATGAGGCCGACATGCTGCAGGCGCGCACTTTTCGCTCGTTCGAGACCTATTTCGTCGTGACGCTGGTCTATCTCTTGATGTCAATGGCCTTGCGGCGGCTGCTGGTGTCAGGCGGACGCCGCGCGCTCGGAGCGGGCGTGTCATGATCGAGTTCACGCTGTGGGACATCGTGCGCAACCTTCTGCTTGCGGCCCGCTGGACGGTACTGCTATCGCTGGCCGCCTTCGTCGGCGGCGCGCTGGTCGGAATGGCGGTGCTGTTCCTGAGGATCGCGAAGAATAAATGGAGCCGGCGCCTTGCCTCCGGCTACATCGCCCTGTTCCAGGGAACGCCGCTTCTGATGCAGCTCTTCCTGATGTTCTTCGGCCTGCCGATGCTCGGCCTGCGCATCGAGCCCTGGACCGCGGCGGTGCTCGGCCTGACCTTCTTCGCCAGCGCCTATCTCGCCGAAATCTGGCGCTCCGGCGTCGATGCGCTGCCATTGGGCCAATGGGACGCCGGCGCCAGCCTCGGCCTGCACTATCTGCAGGAACTCAGGCTGATTATCCTGCCGCAGGCGTTCTCGATCACCCGCGCGCCGACGGTCGGCTTCCTGGTACAGCTGATCAAATCGACCGCGCTGACCTCGATCATCGGCTTCGAGGAATTGGTGCGGACTTCGAATGCCATCAACAACGCCACCTTCGAACCATTCAAGGTCTACGGGCTGGTGGCGCTGATCTTCTTCGTCATGTGCTTTCCGCTGACCCAATACGCGCGGTCGCTGGAGAAGCAGACATTGACGTGCTGAACCGAAAGCATCTTGTGTTGACCAACATCGACGCGACCGCAAGCTGGGAAGCTGTGTGCTGTTAGAGCGTAAGTAGCCATCCTAATTTTCAGCATGGCTGAAGACGACAGTTCCATTGTCCTTGCGGACTTCAACGCAAATGATCCCCTCGTCACCCCTTCGGGTCTGAAACATGGAGATCGCGTGATCTTTTGCCACCTTTTCGGCGTCAAAGATCACCTTGTCGATGATGCCCTGTCTTCCATACCAAATAACGGTGAACGCCATTCGCCGCCTCCATTCGAGGCACCATAGGCGCTCTTACCGGTACGTTCAAACGGCGTCTGTGGCCAAAAGGCGGCGCGAAACGGCCGCCTTTCGCGCAAATTCAGCCACCCATCTTCTTGGCCATCGCGCAGAAATCCGCGTGCGACTTGTTGATCGTGGTATCGCCGCAGTCTTTCAACACCGCCTTCTGTTCATCTGGCTTCATGGACATCCATGCGGTCTTGAAATCCGCTTCCGACCTGAGTGTTTTCATGCCGGCATCGGTGAAGAACGGCGACATCTTTGCCGGATCGTCGAGCGCGGAGGTGCCGCTAGCAGATCCAGCCAGCGCCGAGCCAGTCATCATTGCGAGCGCCATCGCGCCCATAGTGAGCATTTTGAAGGTCACTTTCATCTCCTCACGATTTACGTCGATCGTATGCAACGATCATCTCTCGAAACGTCATCGTGCAGGAAAGGTTGCCCGCCTGCGTCGAAAGGCGGAATTCTATTCCGGAAATGCAGTTTGGACGCAAAGGGCGCGGAGACTCAGCCTGAACCGAAGTCCTGCCGTTGCTCGTCCAGCCGCCGACCTGACCTTGAGCAGCGCGAGGCTCAGGTGCCCTGCATTGGCGGCCAGGGTCCGGCAGCCTCCCGCCTCACCAGATGCTACCAACAACCATGCGATCCAGGCTTTTGCGCAGATAGATGCTGCCAGGCGTCGTTGCTCCCGGCGCGTCGGTCGCAGCAACAGCTCTTCCGCTTTCAAGTCCCGCCATCCCGAAAACAGACGGTCTGCTCACGTGAAGAGTTTCGGGCGCCGGCACGCGTACGAAAGTCCCCGAGGAAGGAACCCGCGGGCCACAGGCGATGGCTATGGGGATTTCAGATTCCGGCTGATGTCAGCGGTGGCGCGACCGTCTCCGGA
>NZ_JAPYKP010000137.1:0-16924 GCF_037179725.1 Mesorhizobium sp. Cs1321R2N1
ATGCGCGCGCGCTGAATGGCGAGATCAAGAATTTCACCGGTGTCGATTCTCCATATGAAGCACCGGAGAAACCGGAGATCCATCTCAAGACGCTCGGCAAGTCGCCTGAAGAGATGGTAGATGCCCTGGAACACTGGCTGAACGAGCGTGACATTGCGGAAGATCAATATGACAATGGCGGCGGCATCTGACGACACGTCGATGCTTGAGATCTTCGAGTGGCTGGCGCTAGCGGCCGGGCGTGAGGTCATGCATGTGTTCCACGCCGGCTGCGCGGTCGACCGCAAATCGGATTCCTCGCCGGTGACCGAGGCGGACCGCGAGAGCGAGAAGATCATCCTCGCCGGCCTGCGTGCGGAATTCCCAGACATTCCCTGCGTGGCCGAGGAGGAAGCGGCGGCCGGTGTCATGCCTGGCGAACTTGGCGAGGCATTCTTCCTCATTGATCCGCTTGACGGCACCAAGGAATTCGTCAACCGGCGCACCGACTTCACCGTCAACATCGCGCTTGTCCGCCATGGCGTGCCGGAAGTCGGCGTTGTCTTCGCGCCATGCAGCGGCCGCTTCTTTTCCGGTCTGCCGGGCAGGGCTGAAGCCCTCGAAATCGATGGCGACTACCAGATCGTTTCTCGCCGGCCGATTTCGGTGAGAACGGCCGCGACGCCGCTGGCCGTGGTTGCCAGCCGCTCGCACAACACGCCGGAAACCGAAGCCTATATTCGCGACCTTGGTGCCGCCGAGATCGTCTCGGTCGGTTCGTCGCTCAAATTCTGCCTCCTCGCCAATGGCGAGGCGGATGTCTATCCGCGCTTCGGCCGCACCATGGAATGGGACACGGCGGCGGGTGACGCGGTGCTGCGCGCCGCCGGTGGCACGACACGCACGCTGGACGGCAAGCCCTTGGCCTATGGCAAGCGCAACCAGGCCGATGACGAGGACTTCGCCAATCCGCATTTCATCGCCAGCGGCAGGGTTGCAACCGCAGGACGTATCGTAAGTTGAGGTGCCTTCGCCGATAACCTATCCTGTATCGGCGTTCCCTGAGTCGGTAGTTGAATGTCCTTTTTTCAGAAATGCCATGCCGTCATTCTGGGCGGGTTTCCGTTCTGGACCAGCAATCGCGACGAAATAGTCCTCAGGATGTTGCTGGGCCTCTACGCGCTCTCTCCCGCCCTTTTCGTCTTCATCGAAATGTCTCCGACGGCCCTGGCATTTATCGCGGCACTCATGGGCGCTCTTACTTTTTTGACGAAGGGTGCGCGCTTTGGCAGGGCAACGATATGCCTCGCCGTAACTCTGGCCCTCTTGTCCGGCTTTGTCCTGTCGAGCGCCCTGTGGTCGGTTAACGCGAGCCGCTCTCTCATGGCGGCGAGGGACCTGTTTGGCTATTCGGTCGCTGCCATCCTGCTGTTTGAGTGCATTCTGGCGCTTCCGGGCGCTCAACGCGACCGGCTCGCGCGGATTTCATTGGTCGGCATGTTGATCGGCCTGGTGTCGGTGATGGGTTGGGAACTGTATTTTGCGTTTTTGACCGAAAATCCACGATTTGTGGAAAATGTTTTCACCCTCCACAAGATCACGGTCTATGGAGCTTTTTTTGCCGTCATATTTCTTGCCCAGCCGCGGTTCGTCTGGAGGGGGCTTGCGGCTCTCTTTGCCGTGCTGACGTTGCTCTACGGTCAATCGACCGGCGTCAATCTGGCGATTCTCTTCGTGGCGGTGATGTTTGTCGTGCCCGCCAAATACCGCCAACACGCCTTGGTCGCCTTCTTCGCCGTCTATTTGTCTTTTGCCCTGATCGCCCCCTTCGTCGTCTCGCCGCTGTTCGCCTACCTCAAAACCACGGGATGGCTGGCCTTCTATCCAGGAACCTTCGCCGCGCGGCTTGATCTTTGGCAGATGATCTCGCCGCACATTGCGGACCAGCCCGTTCTCGGCCATGGCGCCAATACGATGAGAAACGCGGTCGGGGTTGTGGTGAGTCCCACATATTATGCGCAGGTGGATCTCCCAAGCGCACACAATATCGTATTCGATTTGTGGTACGAGCTCGGAGCGCTGGGCATCATTGTGTATGGGGTGCTCCTGGGCGCGATCATAAGAATGATCGGCGGTTTGAGGGGCCCCTGCCATTTCATAGCCAGCAACTACCTGATCATAGCTGTTGTCGAACTGTCGGTCGACCATCGGATCTGGTTGTCATGGGTGCTGGGCACTTTGGTCTTCACGGCAGGGATCTGCATATTGCAGTGCCGTTCCGTGACCCGGCCGGGAATGGATGACCGGACCACAAGACGCGCGCCGACCGTCTCAGAATAACGGCGCGACGCGACGGCCTGCGCCCCGACCGCTCTAAGCGAACGAGGTGTGTCGGCCTCTGCTATCAGGCGCCTATTCGGCCGCGGCCTGCGCCGAGTTCGAGCCGATATAATTGCGGATCGTTTCGATGATCCGGTCCTGGTCGGCCTCGCTGAGATAGGGATGCATCGGCAGGCACAGGATGCGTTTCGGCAGGTCCTCCGAAACCGCAAGACCGGTCGGCGAGCGCGGGTAGTCGCGATAGGCTATCTGCTCATGCAGCGGCTTGACGTAATAAATTACAGACGGGATGCCTTTTTCGCTCAGATGCGCTTTAAGGCCGTCGCGTTTGGGCGTTTCGATCGCGTATTGCGCCCAGGCCGAACGGCTGCCATCCAGGTTACGGGCCGCGGTGACGATGTCGCCCAGGCCTTCTGCATAGCGCTTGGCTACCACCTGCCGCGCTACCATTTCTTCCTCGAGGATGGCCAGTTTCTCGATCAGGATTGCCGCCTGCAGCGTATCCAGCCGTGAATTGATGCCGACGCGGATGTTGTCGTATTGCGTCTCGCCCTTGCCGTGGAAGGCGAAGGAACGCAGCGTGTCGGCCAAAGCGTCATCATTGGTGAACATCGCGCCACCGTCGCCATAGCAGCCAAGCGGCTTGGCGGGATAGAAGCTGGTCGAGCCGACATGGCCGAACGAGCCGCACATCCTGCTTTCGAGCGAACCACCCATGGACTGCGCGGCATCCTCGATCACCAACAAGCCTTCGCGATTGGCGATAGCCATGATCGCCTCGTAGTCGGCGGCAAGACCGAACAGGTCGACGGGGATGATCGCCTTCGGCTTCAGTCGGCCTTCCTTCTTGATGGCCGCGATCGCCGCCTCGAGGCTGGCGATGTCGATGTTGTAGGTCTTCGGATCGACATCGACGAAAACCGGCTCGGCCTTGGCCAGCGCCACCACTTCCGCCGTGGCGGCGAAGGTGAAGCTCGGCACGAACACCGCGTCGCCCGGGCCGATGCCGGCGGCAAACAGCGGCAAAAGCAGTGCGTCGGTGCCGTTGGCGCAGGCAACCACATGCTTGACGCCGATATAGGCGGCGAGCTTCTTCTCGAATTCGGCGACCTGGGGGCCAAAGATGTACCGGCCATCCTCGACAACGTGGTCGATCGCGGCTTTCAGCCGGTCGCGGATTCGTTCGCGCTGCGCGCCAAGATCGATGAACTGCATGTCGGCCTCAATGCCTGCCAATAACCGGCCCGCTGGTACCAGACTTGGCGCGGCTGAAAAAGCCGGCTGCCGACCGGAGGTACGGTGCAAGTGTCGCAGCCCGTTACCGTGTTTTACCGGCGCATTGCCCCAAAAAGCCGGGAATCCGGGCTTGGCGGCGCAATCCAGGCCACTTTTATCGCGGTTTTCTGGCGCATGGAAACATAAAGTGATCGCTTTCGGGAGCCGATCAGCCGATCTCGTGTCGCCAGGGGGGATTGGCGCCGGCTCGTGATACCGTCACTGCCGCCGCCTTGGCGCCGAGCGCCAATGCTTTGCGGATTGCGTCTTCGGACAGGCTGGAAATCGCCGCCTTCGCCAGCAGGCCTTGCTCATGCAGGGAGGCAAGGATGCCGGCGTTGAACGTGTCCCCGGCGCCGACGGTGTCCACCACCTTCACTGGGTCCGGTATGACGGTGACACGGTGCTGCTTGCTGTAGCCAACGGCACCTTCGCTGCCATGGGTGACGACGATCAGCTTGGGGCCGCGTTCGAGCCAATTGCGCACCACATCCTCGTGCGAACCGGCTTCGCCGAACCAGTGGAGGTCTTCGTCCGACAGTTTGACGATGTCGGCCATCGCCATCATCTCCCGGATGCGCCTGAGGTGCTTGGCCTTGTCGGGGATGAAGTTCGGCCGGATGTTGGGATCGAGCATCATCACGCGGGCCTCATGCTCGCGCCGCATGAACTCCTCATAGACCGAGCCAGCCGGCTCCGAGATCAGGCTGATGGCGCCGAACAGCATCGCCTCGATCTCGCCGCCGAGTTGCGGCAGGTCTTCGATGGTCAGCATGCGCCCGGCCGTGTTCTCGTCATAGAAGGTGTAGGTTGCCTGGCCGTTGTTCAGCCGCACGAAGGCCAGCGTCGTCGGCCGGGGCGAAGTGTGCGCGTAGGTTGAACTCACTTTGCTTGCCCCGAGCGCGTCCCGGAACTGGCCGCCGAACAGGTCCGACGACAGGCCCGAGAAGAAGCCGGCCGGCGCGCCGAGCCGGCCGAGCGCGATCGCCGTGTTGAAAACGGCGCCGCCGACATAGGGAGCAAAGGCCGGCTCACCCTCGGTGGTGGTGCGCGGCAGCATGTCGATCAGGGCTTCGCCGCAGCAGAGGATCATGGCTTCCTGGTCTCCGGCGGATAGATCACGCCCTTGCGGATGATGATGTTGGCGTAAAGCCGCGGCTCGCTTGTCGCGACGATGGCATGCGCCGACCTGACCCGTGCATAGAAGTCGGCGCCGGCCAGCGCAACCACCTTGCGGCCCGGAGCGCGTTTGGCGCAGATCGCCTCCATTTCATGATGGACGGGGTCGGCAAGCGACGGATCGCCTTTCACCGACGCGCGAAACAGCGCCTCCGGCACGACATCGTCGACCGGAAGCAGCGTCAGTATCGCGTCGAGTACGGGAATGAGGGCATGGCCGTCGGTCCGGATGAGGCGTCTTGCTTGCTCCTGCGCCGGATAGTTCCCGTCGACCAGGGCAATCTCGTCGCCATGGCCCATGGCGCGCAACGTCGCCAGAAGCTCCGGACCAAGCAGCGCCGGAATCCCGATCAGCATTCAGGTGCTCCTGGAGATCGTCGTCGAACCGATCAGGAAGCGTTCGGAAAGCGGCAGGCTGGCGCCGCCGAGCGCCCGGGCATGGATGCCCACGCTTCCCTCGCGGACGGCCGGAAGTTTCAGCCCTTCGCCGTCGATCGCGCCGATTGCCGTCACGACCGCCTCGACCAGCCTCTGGCGCACGGCCTTCGGCATCCAGCCGTCTATCACCGCGGCCTCGAAATCGATGACCGAGGACGCTGCCACGATGGCGTAAGCGAGCGCCCGCGAGGCGCTGGCGATCCACTCGTCGAGCTCAGTGCCGATCTCCCCCCAATCCTCGGGTGAGGTCCACAAATACGAGGCCTCGACGCCACGCGCATTCAGTGTTTTTTCGAGCATGGCGATCGAGGCCACGTCGATCAGCTGGGTCGGTTTTCCATCCGGCCCGGGCACGGGCATTGAGCCGAGCGCGCCGGCATTGCCGGTCGGTCCGCCGAAGAGCCGGCCGTTGAGCACGATGCCGCCGCCGGCAAAGGCGCCGATGTAGAAATAGACGAAGTCCCGCGCCGCGCCCGTCTGGCCGAAGACCAGTTCGGCGCCGCAGGCGGAGGTGGCATCGTTTTGCAGGTAGACCGGAAAATCGCACTGTGCCTGGATGTCGGCCCTGATATCGCGATGGCGCCATTCGTCCATGACGTCGCGCGGCGCGCCGGCGGTGTCGGCCCAGTTCCAAAGTTCGAACGGCATGGCGATGCCGAGTCCGGCAATGCGCTTGTCCTGCGCCGGTGTCAGCTCGCCACGCATCGTCTTCATGCCCGACGTGACAAACTCGACCGTCTCGCGTGGGGCAGGGTAGCGGTAGGAATGCTGCAGCATGGCGCGCACCTGCCCGAGGAAATCGATCAGCACGAGTTCGGCGCTACGGCGGCCGATCTTGAGGCCGATGAAGAAGGCGCCTTCGGGATTGAGCGCCATGGGGATCGAGGGCTGACCGATCTTGCCACGCAACGGCGCTTGGCGCACGAGCAGGCTTTCTTCCTCCAGTTCGCGCATGATGACCGAGACCGTCTGCGCCGAAAGTCCGGTCATACGGGCAATGTCGGACTTCGCGAGACTGCCGTGCTGGCGCACCAGCGAAAGCACCAGGCGCTCGTTGTGGTCGCGCATGCCGCTCTGGTTGGTGCCGCGGTGAATAAGGCTCTCGTTCGCTTCGGGCGAACCATGCCTCGCAGTGGCGGTCTCCACCCTGTTCCTCCCGTCGTTTCCCCGGCAATGCTTTTGGGCCAGAATGAGTGAACGACGCAAGGCTGTCAATAATAAATAAGAGTGATTTAATTATTGACAGATGCCTTTGTGTGGTGTTCTTTGAGGGGGCATCCGCGCTGGGAGAAGTCGCTTGGATGCCGTGCGGGTGCCGGTTGGCCGGCGCTCGAAAATGGTCCACTGGGAGGAAAATCGTGACCAATACAAAACTGTTGAAGTCCACCGTTTTTGCGGCGGCCGCGCTGGGTCTGATGGCGTTCGCTTCGTCCGCATCAGCTGCCGGCGTCGGCGCCTGCCTGATCACCAAGACCGACACCAATCCGTTCTTCGTCAAGATGAAAGAGGGCGCGACCGCCAAGGCCAAGGAACTTGGCGTCGATCTCAAGACCTATGCGGGCAAGATCGACGGTGACAGCGAGAGCCAGGTGGCGGCGATCGAAAGCTGCATCGCCGATGGCGCCAAGGGCATTCTGATCACCGCGTCCGACACCAAGGGCATCGTGCCGACGGTGAAGAAGGCGCGCGATGCGGGCCTGCTGGTGATAGCGCTCGACACGCCGCTCGACCCGATCGACGCCGCCGACGCGACCTTCGCCACCGACAATCTGGAGGCCGGCAAGCTGATCGGCGCCTGGGCCGCCGCCACGCTGGGCGACAAGGCCAAGGATGCCAAGATCGGCTTCCTCGACCTGACCCCCTCGCAGCCGACCGTGGACGTTCTGCGCGACCAGGGCTTCATGATGGGCTACGGCATCGACGTGAAGGACCCCAACAAGATCGGCGATGAGGTGGATCCGCGCATCGTCGGCCATGATGTGACGAACGGCAACGAGGAAGGCGGCCGCAAGGCGATGGAAAACCTTCTCCAGAAGGACAACACCATCACCGTCATCCACACCATCAACGAGCCGGCAGCGGTCGGCGCCTATCAGGCGCTCAAGGCGGTCGGCCTCGAAAGCCAGGTGCTTATCGTCTCGGTCGACGGCGGTTGCCCCGGCGTGAAGTCGGTCGCCGAAGGCGTCATCGGCGCCACCTCGCAGCAATATCCGCTGCAGATGGCCGCACTCGGCATCGAGGCGATCGCCGCTTTCGCCAAGGACGGCACCAAGCCGAAGCCGACCGAGGGCAAGAACTTCTTCGACACCGGCGTCAATCTCGTCACCGACAAGCCCGCTAACGGCGTCAAGTCCATCGACACCAAGGAAGGCCTCGCCAAGTGTTGGGGCTGATGCCGGCCTGACCGGAACAAAACCGATCGGCCGGGGGCTTGATCCCCGGCCGCATCGGGTGGACGATGCATCACTGTAAACGCGAATAATCCCGGCGACAGACCGGAAGGCGTGGACGGCGTCAGCGCGTGGCTGAAGCCCTACGGGGAGAAAACATGGCTCAAGTTCAGGAATTCGAGAAGGTTCTCTCGGCCAGCGACTCAAGCGTGGCCGCTTTCGACGAGCACAAATCAGCCGTCAAGCGCGTCCAGCATTTTCTGCATTCGACGCCAGCCGCGGTGCCGCTGATCGTGCTGCTTCTGTCGATCATCATCTTCGGCATCACGATCGGAGGGCGATTCTTTTCGTCCTACACACTGACACTGATCCTGCAGCAGATCGCCATCGTCGGCATTCTCGGGGCCGCGCAGACGCTGGTCATCCTGACCGCCGGCATCGACCTGTCGATCGGGGTGATCATGGTGATTTCGGCCGTGATCATGGGCAATTGCGCGGTCAGCTACGGCATGCCGAGCGTGCTCGCCGTGGCGATCGGGCTTGCCGCCGGAGCGGCTTGCGGGCTGCTGAACGGGCTGCTGGTCGCCTATATGAAGCTGCCGCCCTTCATCGTGACGCTTGGCACCTGGAACATCGTCATGGCCACCAATTTCATCTATTCGGCCAATGAGACGATCCGCGACACCGACGTCGACAATCAGGCGCCGCTGCTGCACCTGTTTGCCCTGAGCTTCAAGGTCGGCACGGCGGTGCTGACGCTCGGCGTCATCGCCACGGTCGTGCTCGTGCTGGTTCTTTGGTACGTGCTCAACCACACTGCATGGGGCCGTCATGTCTACGCCGTCGGCGACGACCAGGAGGCGGCGAAGCTGTCGGGCATCCAGACGAAGAAGGTGCTGATGACGGTCTACACCCTTGCCGGGCTGATCGCCGCTTTCGCGGCCTGGGTCTCGATCGGCCGCAACGGCTCGATCTCGCCGTCCGCCGCTGTCACCGACTACAATCTGCAGGCGATCACCGCGACGGTGATCGGCGGTATTTCTCTCTTCGGCGGCCGCGGCTCCATCCTCGGCACCTTGTTCGGCGCCATGATCGTCGGCGTCGTCTCGATGGGCCTCAACATGCTGGGCGCCGATCCGCAATGGAAAGTGCTGCTCACCGGCGTGCTGATCATCGGCGCCGTCGCCATCGACCAATGGATCAGAAAGGTTTCGGCATGACCCAGGAACCCATCCTCACCGCGCGCGGTCTGGTCAAGCGCTATGGCCGCGTCACGGCTCTCGACAATGCCGATTTCGACCTTTACCCCGGCGAAATCCTTGCCGTCATCGGCGACAACGGCGCCGGCAAGTCGTCGCTCATCAAGGCGATTTCCGGCGCGGCCGTGCCGGACGAAGGCGAAATCCGGCTCGAAGGCAAACCCGTCTCCTTCAAGTCGCCGATGGAAGCTCGCGAAGCCGGCATCGAAACCGTCTACCAGAACCTGGCGCTGTCGCCGGCGCTGTCGATCGCCGACAACATGTTCCTCGGTCGCGAGATACGCAAACCCGGCTTTGTCGGCCAGTGGCTTCGCATGCTCGACCGTCCGGCAATGGAAAAGCGCGCCCGCGACAAGCTCACCGAACTCGGCTTGATGACCATCCAGAACATCAGCCAGGCGGTGGAGACGCTGTCGGGTGGCCAGCGCCAGGGCGTGGCGGTGGCCCGCGCCGCCGCCTTCGGCTCGAAGATGGTGATCATGGACGAGCCGACGGCGGCACTCGGCGTCAAGGAGAGCCGCCGCGTGCTCGAACTGATCCTCGACGTGAAGAAGCGCGGTCTGCCGATCGTGCTGATCTCGCACAACATGCCACACGTCTTCGAGGTGGCCGACCGTATCCACATCCACCGTCTGGGCCGTCGCCTGTGCGTCATCGACCCCAAGCAATATACGATGTCCGATGCGGTTGCCTTCATGACCGGGGCAAAAACACCCCCGGAGGCGGCATTGGCGGCCTGAACTGCCAAGTTGCCGCAGGGTAAGCAGGCGGGAGTATTCTCTAATCGATTGAAAACATGCTGCAATGCACTAGGATAGGCTGGGAGAAACGGTGAAAGCCGGTATGATCAGGCCAAACCGAACGAGAGGCGATATGACATCCGCCATGACGATCGAAGCCCCCGCTCTCGACAATCCCGATCCCAAGACGCTCGCCGAAGAAGTCTTGATGTCGCTCAAATACCGGGTCGGCAAGGACACCACCGTCGCGACCCAGTACGATTGGCTGACCGCCTCGATCAAGGTCGTGCGCGATCGCGTCGTCGACCATTGGATGCAGGCGACCAAGGAAGCCTACGACCAGCAGGAAAAGCGCGTCTATTACCTCTCGCTCGAATTCCTGATCGGGCGTCTGATGCGCGACGCCTTTTCCAATCTCGGCCTGATGGAGAATATGCGTGAGGCGCTGTCGTCGCTCGGCGTCGACCTCGACCTGATCGCGGCGCTCGAGCCGGACGCTGCCCTTGGCAATGGCGGCCTCGGACGGCTCGCCGCCTGCTTCATGGAAAGCATGGCGACCGTCGACATTCCCGCGCATGGCTACGGCATCCGCTATGCCAACGGCATGTTCCGCCAGGAAATCCATGACGGCTGGCAGGTCGAACTGCCCGAGACCTGGCTTGACCATGGCAACCCCTGGGAGTTCGAGCGCCGCGAGCGCTCCTTCGAAGTCGGCTTCGGCGGTTCGGTCGAATCCATCACCTCCAGGGAAGGGCGCCTCGAACGCCATGTCTGGAAGCCGAGGGAACATGTTCTGGCGGTCGCCTACGATACGCCCGTGGCTGGCTGGCGCGCCAAGCGCGTCAACACGCTACGACTATGGTCGGGCATGCCGATCGATCCGATCCTGCTCGACAAGTTCAATGCCGGCGACCACATCGGGGCGCTGGCTGAAAGCAACAAGGCCGATGCGCTGTCGCGCGTGCTCTATCCAGCCGATTCCCACATGGCCGGGCAGGAGCTCAGGCTGCGCCAGGAATACTTCTTCTCGACCGCTTCGCTGCAGGACATCGTCCAGCGCCATCTCAGCCAATATGGCGACCTGAAGTCGCTGCCCGACAAGGCCGCGATCCACCTCAACGACACCCATCCGGCGATCGCCGTGCCTGAACTGATGCGGCTCTTGATGGATGTCCATGGCATGGATTTCGATCTCGCCTGGGACATCACCAAGCGCACCTTCGGCTACACCAACCATACGCTGCTGCCCGAGGCGCTGGAAAGCTGGTCGGTGCCGCTGTTCGAGCGGCTCCTGCCGCGCCACATGCAGATCGTCTACGCCATCAACGCGCAGGTGCTGCTCGAAGCCCGGGCCACCGACCAATTCTCGGACGAGCAGATCAGCCGCATCTCGCTGATCCAGGAGAATGGCGACCGCCGGGTGCGCATGGGCAATTTGGCCTTTGTCGGTTCGCATTCGATCAACGGCGTGTCGGCGCTGCACACCGAATTGATGAAGAAGACGGTCTTCGCCGACCTACACAAACTTTATCCCGATCGCATCAACAACAAGACCAACGGCATCACGCCGCGGCGCTGGCTCATCCAGTGCAATCCGGGCCTCACCGCGCTTGCCCGCGAGGCGATCGGCGACCGCTTCATGGATGACATCGAGGCGATCAAGGGGCTCGATCCTCTCGCCGACGACACTGCCTTCCGCGAAAAATTCGCCGCCGTGAAGCGCCAGAACAAGGTGAGGCTGGCCAATCTGGTAGCCGATCGCCTCGGCATCAAGCTCGACCCTTCGGCGCTCTTCGACATCCAGGTCAAGCGCATCCACGAATACAAGCGCCAACTCCTCAACATCCTCGAGGCAATCGCGCTCTATGACCAGATCCGTTCGCATCCCGAGCGCGACTGGATGCCGCGCGTGAAATTCTTCGGCGGCAAGGCCGCGCCCAGCTACCACAACGCCAAGCTGATCATCAAACTGGCCAACGACGTCGCCAGGGTGATCAACAGTGACCCTTCGGTGCGCGGCCTGCTGAAGGTCGTGTTCGTACCGAACTACAACGTCAGCCTGGCCGAGGTGCTGATGCCGGCCGCCGATCTTTCCGAGCAGATCTCGACCGCAGGCATGGAAGCGTCGGGGACCGGCAACATGAAGTTCGCGCTGAACGGCGCGCTGACCATCGGCACGCTCGACGGCGCCAATGTCGAGATCAAGGAGCATGTCGGCGACGACAACATCTTCATCTTCGGCCTCACCACCGAAGAAGTCGCCGAGCGGCGCAACAATGGCTATAATCCGCGCGGCGTCATCGAAGCATCCTCGGAACTGGCGCAGGCGGTCGCGGCCGTTTCGTCAGGCGTCTTCTCGCCCGATGATCCCAATCGCTACCGCGATCTCATCAACGGTCTCTACGACACCGACTGGTTCATGGTCGCGGCGGATTTCGACGCCTATGCCGCCTGCCAGCGCGACGTCGATGCTGTCTGGCGCAACAGCCCGGACTGGTACGCGCGCGCCATCCGCAACGTCGCCCGCGTCGGCTGGTTCTCCTCCGATCGCACGATCCGTCAATACGCGAAAGAAATCTGGAACGTGCCGGTCTGATGTGATTGCATGAGCCACGAACAATGTGGTCCCGGTGATGCGAGTTGAATGCCAATTCACATCGCTGGAAATGAATAGCTGGTGCCCTGGGAGGGACGCTGCCTGATGAGGAAGCCGCGCGCGACCGCTGCGACAAGCGGGCCGGACGGACTGGCGCCAGCCAGCGATGTTGCGGCGATTGTCGCCGGTACGCACGGCAATCCCTTTGCGGTTCTCGGTGTCCAGGAGGCCGGCAAGACCCTGTTCGCGCGCTGCTTCGTTCCGCACGCGCAGTCCGTCACCGCCTACACGCTGACCGGCATCGAGGCGGGCGAATTGACCAGGCGCGACGACGCCGGTTTCTTCGAGGGCAAGCTGTCGATCAGGAAGCGCCAACCGCTTCGCTACCACGCGCGCAATGCCGGCGGCGACTGGTGGCTGACCGATCCCTATTCGTTCGGCCCGGTACTCGGGCCGATGGACGATTACTACATCGCCGAAGGTTCGCATCTCAGGCTGTTCGACAAGCTCGGCGCGCATGTCATCGAGCACGAAGGCGCTACCGGCGTGCATTTCGCGGTATGGGCGCCCAATGCCCGGCGCGTCTCGGTGGTCGGCGATTTCAATGACTGGGATGGCCGCCGGCATACGATGCGCGACCGTCGCGACACCGGCATCTGGGAGCTGTTCATTCCCGATATTGGTGCCGGCCGGCCCTATAAATACGAAATCATAGGCCCCGATGGCGTCAGGTTGCCGCTGAAGGCCGATCCGTTCGCCTTCAAGTCGGAGCTGCGCCCGGCAACCGCCTCTGTGACCGCGGTGCCGCCGGCCCATCCATGGGGTGACGAGGCGCATCGCGATTTCTGGCGCAACGCCGACCCTCGGCGCGAAGCTATCTCGATTTACGAAGTCCACGCCGGTTCCTGGCAGCTTCGCGACGACGGCACCTTCCTGTCATGGGATGAACTGGCCGACCGGCTGATCCCCTATGTGGTCGAGGCCGGTTTCACCCATGTCGAATTCCTGCCGATCTCCGAGCATCCCTATGACCCGTCCTGGGGCTACCAGACAACCGGCCTCTACGCGCCATCGGCCCGCTTCGGCGATCCGGACGGCTTTGCCCGCTTTGTCGATGGCGCCCACCGTGCCGGCATCGGCGTCATTCTCGACTGGGTGCCGGCGCATTTCCCTGTCGACGAACACGGTCTGGTCCATTTCGACGGCACCGCGCTCTACGAGCATGCCGACCCGCGCAAGGGCTTCCACCCGGACTGGAACACCGCGATCTACAATTTCGGCCGCCGCGAGGTGGTGTCGTTCCTCGTCAACAACGCACTATTCTGGGCCGAAAAATACCATGTCGACGGTCTTCGCGTCGACGCGGTCGCCTCGATGCTCTACCTCGACTATTCGCGCAAGCAGGGCGAATGGATTCCCAACGAGAAGGGTGGGCGCGAAAACCTCGAGGCGGTCAGCTTCCTGCAGAAGATGAACAAGGAGCTCTACGGGCACCATCCCGGCGTCATGACCATCGCCGAGGAATCGACTTCATGGCCAAAGGTCTCGGCGCCTGTCCATGAAGGCGGGCTGGGCTTCGGCTTCAAGTGGAACATGGGCTTCATGCACGACACGCTGGAGTATTTTTCCAAGGAGCCGATTTTCCGCAAGCACCACCACAACGAGCTCACCTTCGGCCTGACCTACGCCTTCTCGGAGAATTTCGTGCTGCCGCTCTCGCATGACGAGGTCGTGCACGGCAAGGGCACGCTGCTCGGCAAGATGGCCGGCGACGACTGGCAGAAATTCGCGACCTTGCGGGCCTATTACGGCTTCATGTGGGGATATCCCGGCAAGAAGCTGCTGTTCATGGGCCAGGAATTCGCGCAGCGCCGCGAATGGAGCGAGGCGCGCGCGCTCGATTGGAACCTGCTCGATTTCCGCCCGCATCGCGGTGTCTGGCAGACGGTGCGCGATCTCAACTATCTCTATCGTTCACGCCCGGCCCTGCATGGCCGCGACTGCGAGCCGGAAGGGTTTTCCTGGCTGATCGTCGACGACAGCCAGAATTCGGTTTTCGCCTGGGTGCGCAACGCTCCCGGCGGCAATCCGGTCGCCGTCATCTCCAATTTCACACCGGTGCCGCGCGACAATTATCGTGTGCCTCTGCCGAAGGCCGGCAAGTGGCGCGAGATCATCAACACCGACGCTTCCGAATATGGCGGCTCCGGCATGGGCAATGGCGGCGTGGTCGAGGCACGGGCGGAGGGCAAGAGCATTTCGGCAACGATGCTTCTGCCACCGCTGTCGACGATCATGCTTGAACTCGCCGCCGACTGAACTCGTTAAGGCTGGTCAACGCATAAAGACGAGTAACTTGGGAGGGTAGGAATGGCAGACTTGAAACGAACCCAGCCGCTGGCCCGCGACGCCATGGCCTATGTGCTGGCCGGCGGGCGCGGCAGCCGCCTCAAGGAACTGACCGACCGGCGCGCCAAGCCGGCGGTCTATTTCGGCGGCAAGACGCGCATCATCGATTTCGCGCTCTCCAATGCGCTCAATTCCGGCATCCGCCGCCTCGGCGTCGCCACCCAGTACAAGGCGCATTCGCTGATCCGCCACCTGCAGCGCGGCTGGAACTTCCTGCGGCCCGAACGAAACGAGAGCTTCGACATCCTGCCGGCCAGCCAGCGCGTGTCGGAAACGCAGTGGTATGAAGGCACGGCGGACGCCGTCTATCAGAACATCGATATCATTGAGGCCTATGGTCCGGAATACATGGTCATCCTGGCCGGCGATCACATCTACAAGATGGATTACGAGATGATGCTGCGCCAGCATGTCGATGCCGGCGCCGATGTCACGGTCGGCTGCCTCGAAGTGCCGCGCATGGAAGCGACCGGCTTCGGCGTCATGCATGTCGATGCCAAGGACAACATCATCGCCTTCGTCGAAAAGCCCGCCGATCCGCCGGGAATTCCGGGTAATCCGGAATTCGCCTTGGCCTCGATGGGCATCTACGTCTTCAAGACCAAGTTCCTGATGGAGCAACTGCGCCGCGACGCCGCCGAGCCGGGCTCCAGCCGCGACTTCGGCAAGGACATCATCCCCTATATCGTCACGCACGGTAAGGCGATCGCGCACCGCTTCACCAAGTCCTGCGTGCGTTCGACCGCAGAGAACGAGGCCTACTGGCGCGATGTCGGCACGGTCGACGCCTATTGGGAAGCCAATATCGACTTGACCGACGTGACGCCGGAACTCGACCTCTACGACCGCGACTGGCCGATCTGGACTTATGCCGAGTTGAAGCCGCCGGCAAAGTTCGTCCATGACGAGGACGGTAGGCGCGGTTCCGCTGTCTCGTCACTGGTGTCGGGCGATTGCATCGTCTCGGGCGCTTCGCTGAAGAAAAGCCTGATTTTCACCGGTGCGCGCATCAATTCCTATTCGACGTTGGAAGAGGTTGTCATGCTGCCCGACGTTCATGTCGGCCGGAACGCAAAGTTGAAGCGCGTCGTCATCGACCACGGTGTAAGGATACCGGAAGGGCTGGTGGTCGGCGAGGATCCCGTAATCGACGCCAAGCGCTTCCGCGTCTCCGAAAAGGGTATCTGCCTGATCACACAGGACATGATCAACAAGCTGTCACTTTAGGGTGTTTTGTGCATGTCCTGATCCCAAAACCGCTACACGGTTCTGGGCGACATGGACCAGGAGCGGATCGTTAAGCGCATGCATGTTCTGTCGGTCACGCCCGAAATCTTCCCGCTGATCAAGACCGGCGGACTGGCTGACGTAACCGGCGCGCTGCCTATTGCGCTCTCGGCCAAGGGCGTGACTATGCGCACGCTCATCCCGGGCTTTCCGGTGGTGATGAACGCCTTCAAGAAAAAGAAGGCCGTCTATCAGTACCCTTTGCTGCAGGGCGGCAAGGCCTCGGTCCATGCCGTCGAGGTCGCCGGGCTCGACCTGTTCGTGCTCGACGCGCCGCATCTGTTCGACCGCCCTGGCGGTCCCTATGGCAACGCCTCGGGCGCCGATTGGCCGGACAATTGGCGTCGCTTCGCGGCGCTGAGCCAGGCCGGCGCCGATATCGCCGGCGGCGCCATTTCGGGCTACCTGCCTGACATCGTCCATGCTCATGACTGGCAGTCGGCGATGACCCTGGCTTATATGCGCTACGGCAAGGCCGTTGGCATACCGTCGATGATGACCGTCCACAATCTCGCCTTCCAGGGCCAGTTCGGCGCCGGCATTTTCGGTGAGCTCGGCCTGCCGGCCGCGGCGATGGCACTTGACGGCGTCGAATATTATGGCGGTGTCGGCTTCCTCAAGGCTGGCTTGCAAGCCGCCTGGGCGATCACAACCGTGAGCCCGACCTATGCGCAGGAGATCCGTTCGCCGGAATTCGGCATGGGCCTCGACGGTCTCATCAACATGCGTTCAAGCGATCTCCATGGCATCGTCAACGGCATCGATACCGCCATCTGGGATCCGGAGACCGACAAGCATCTGGTATCGACCTATACGGCCGAAACGTTGAAGACCCGGGCGCCCAACAGAGCCGCCGTCGAGGACCGTTTCGGCCTCGACCGCGACGACAGCCCGATTGTCTGTGTCGTCAGCCGGCTGACATGGCAGAAGGGCATGGACATATTGGCGACGGTGGTCGACGGCATCGTCGCGACAGGCGCAAGGCTGGCCATCCTGGGCTCGGGCGACGCGGGCCTCGAAGGCGCGCTGCTG
>NZ_JAPYKP010000138.1:0-16809 GCF_037179725.1 Mesorhizobium sp. Cs1321R2N1
CGCCACTCGACGGCGCCGGCAAGGCCGTGCAGCACGGTCTCGGTGGTCGCCCAGTCGATGCAGCCATCGGTGATGCTCTGGCCGTAGACCAGCGGCTTGCCGGCCACGACGTCCTGCCGGCCGGCGACGAGATTGCTCTCGATCATGACGCCGATGATGCGCTCGTCGCCCGCCGCCACCTGGCCCGCGACATCGGCCGCCACTTTCGGCTGATTCTCAGGCTTCTTGCTCGAGTTGGCGTGGCTGACGTCGATCATCAGGCGCGGCGCGATGCCGATGCGGGCGAGTTCCACGGATGCGGCCTCGACGCTTGCCGCGTCATAGTTGGGCTGAACACCGCCGCGCAGGATGACATGGCAATCCTCGTTGCCCGTCGTCGCCGCGATGGCGCTGCGTCCGCCCTTGGTCACCGCCATGAAATGATGCGGCTGGGCGGCCGACTTCACCGCCTCGCCGGCGATCCTGAGATTGCCGTCGGTGCCGTTCTTGAAGCCGACCGGGCAGGAGAGGCCCGAGGCCAGCTCGCGATGGATCTGGCTCTCGGTCGTGCGCGCGCCGATGGCGCCCCAGGCGACGAGGTCGGCAATGTATTGCGGCGTCGTCATGTCGAGGAATTCGGTCGCCGCCGGCAGGCCGAGATTGTTGACGGCGGAAAGCACGTTGCGCGCCATCCGCAGCCCCTTGTCGATGTTGAAGCTGCCGTCGAGGTCGGGATCGTTGATGAGGCCTTTCCAGCCGACCGTCGTGCGCGGCTTTTCGAAATAGACCCGCATCACGATCTCAAGCCGGTCGGCCAGGGCCTCGCGCAGCGCCGCCAGACGGCTGGCATAGTCAACGGCCGCGACCGGATCGTGGATGGAACAGGGGCCGACGATGACGACAAGTCGATCGTCGGCCCCTGTCAGGATGGAATGGATGGCGTTGCGCGAGGCGGCAACGGTGCGTGTCGCCGTCAGCGAGCGCGGTATCTCGCGCATCACCTCTTCCGGCGTGCTCAGCAGTCTAAGTTCCTTGACCCGAAGGTCGTCTGTGGTGGTCAACACGGCTTT
The DNA here is from genome assembly GCF_037179725.1 of Mesorhizobium sp. Cs1321R2N1. Lineage (NCBI taxonomy): Bacteria > Pseudomonadati > Pseudomonadota > Alphaproteobacteria > Hyphomicrobiales > Phyllobacteriaceae > Mesorhizobium > Mesorhizobium sp. Cs1321R2N1. Next base: position 1,050 of record NZ_JAPYKP010000138.1, read on the forward strand.
CTGCTCCTGTTAGAGCAATTCCAGGAAAAGTGCGTAGCGGTTTTCCGTCCGGAATTGCGTAAAACTATGTTTGGGAACCTGCCGGCTGAAACAAAAAAGCCGCCAGGTCTGGCGGCTGTTCGGATCTTGTTGCTGCAATCTTCAGATCAAGCGCAATCCTCCCGCCGCCAGCGAGCTCCTAAAGTACCAATACGTGGCGGTCAGGTTGATCATGGGTTGGCGTATAGCTGAAGTCGCGTTGAATGTCACGCATCTGATGGCGGACTTGCATAGATATGTAAGAATGCATATGTTGGATATGCCAAAAAGGATATGCTCCAATGCCGCTTTACGTAAAGGACCGGGAAGTCGACCGGCTGGTTCTTGAGGTGCAGCGCCTCACAAAAGCGCCGAGTAAGGCCGAGGCGGTTCGCCGCGCTCTGACGCATGAAATCGAGCGCGCCCGCAGTGTCCAATCTGTGTCGGAACGCCTGGCGGAGGCGGTCAGAATGGCTGGCGAAATCGGAGCGGATAATCCGGACTTCGATATGAAAGCCTATTCGGACGAGCTTTCAGGCGGGCTATGAGCTTGTTCATCGACGCGTCGGCGGTTGTCGCTCTGTTGCGTCCGGAGCCCACGGCAGGAGAACTCGCCGCCCGGATGGATGCCCACGGCGGGCCTTTCTTCATTTCGGCGGTCGTTCGTTTCGAGACCGCAATGGCCTTGGCGCGTTCAAAGACCCCCCTGCCTTCACCCGTGGAACCGGCGGCAATCGCAAAGGCGAATGCCGCCGTGGACCGTTTCGTGCAGGATTTGGGGATCGGCGAGGTCCTCATTTCGGCCCAAGTCGGGCGGCTCGCTGTCGAAGCGGCACGCAGCTACGGCAAGGATGTCAATTCGCCGGCGCAGCTCAACATGGGCGATTGCTTTTCCTATGCCTGTTGCAAGGCATATGATTTGGCTTTGCTCTACACCGGTCAGGATTTCACAAAGACAGACATACGATAGGTTCAAGGTGCGCCACGCGGACTGCCCGCATGAACCTATTCCGGCGACGATCCCGCGACGCTCTGGTCGTAGTCGACCAGCGATCCGGTCATAACGCCCGATTGCGGGCTGATCATATAGCTGATCAGCCGCGCGAGCTGGTCCGGCTTGACCAACTGGCCCATCGGCTGCGCGGCCTCGGCCTTCGCCAGCCAGTCGTCGGGCGCATCGTGCCATTTCTTCTGCACGATGTCCTCGCCTTCGGTGTCCATCCATCCGGGCAGTACGGCGTTGCAGCGGATGCGGTTGAAGCGATAGGCGTTGGCGACGTTCTTGGTCAGCGTCATCAGCGCGCCCTTGCTGGTCGAATAGGGCGTCAGGAAGGACTGGCCGGTATGCGCCGACATCGACAGCACGTTGACGATCGAGCCGGGCGCCTTTTTCTCCAGCAGATGCGCCACCACGCCCTGCATCAGGAAGAAGGGGCCGCGCACATTGGTTGCGAATATCTGGTCGAAGAGCTCTTCCGATGTCTCGATCAGTGAGCCGCGCGCTGAGGTGGCCGCGGCGTTGACCAGCGCGTTGATGCCGCCGAAATGGGAGAGCGCGGTGGCGACCGCGCGCTTGCAGTCGACAACCTTCGAAACGTCGGCGCTGATGAAAATCGCGTCAACGCCTGATTTCTTGAAATGGGCGACTGCCTTGTCACCCTTCTCCTGCGAGCGGCCGATGAGCGCCAGCGCCCGGCAGCCCTCGTCGGCCAGGGCTTCGGCGACGGCAAAGCCGATGCCTTGCGCACCGCCGGTGACGATGGCGCGTGTGTTCGAATTGCGATCGGCGGATGCACTCATCGCTCTGCTCCTGTGCGTTGGGTCCGGATGCGTTCTTACTTGTCCAAGCGGACGGTCTTGCCCGTGGTCGCAGACTTCAGCGCCGCATCGGCCAGCTTGAGCGCCACGAGGCCGTCCGCGCCACTCGGCGCCGCCTTCTTGCCTGACGTCGCCGCGGTGATGAAGGCGGCGATCTCGTTGGCGTAGGCGTCGAGGTAGCGGGTCATGAAGAAATCGTGCAGCGGCGGGCGCGTATAACCCTTCTCGTTGGCCAGCTCGATCGAGACCGGCCGCTGATTCTCGGCCGCCACCATGCCCTTGGAGCCATGCACCTCGATGCGCTGGTCGTAGCCATAGGTGGCGCGGCGCGAATTGGAGATGACGGCCTGCTTGCCCGATGCGGTTTCAAGGATGACGCTGACCGAGTCGAAATCGCCGGCTTCGCCGATTTTCTTGTCGACCAGCACCGAAGCGTGTGCGCTGACAGCGACCGGCTCCTCGCCGAGCAGGAAGCGCGCCATGTCGAAATCATGGATGGTCATGTCGCGGAAAATGCCGCCGGAGCGGGCGATATAATCGAGCGGCGGGGCGCCGGGATCGCGCGACGTGATGGTGACCATCTCGACGGTGCCGATGGCGCCGTCGTCGATCGCCTTGCGCACGGCGGCGAAATGCGGATCGAAGCGCCTGTTAAAGCCGACCATCAGCGTCGCCTTGGTCTTGTCGACCACCGCCAGGCACTGCTCGACCCGCTTGACGTCGAGGTCGATCGGCTTCTCGCAGAAGATGGCCTTGCCGGCCTTGGCGAAGCGCTCGATCAGATCGGCATGCGTGTCGGTCGGCGTGCAGATGACGACCGCGTCAATATCTTTCGATTTTTCGATGGCGTCGATGGTCCGCACCTCGGCGCCATAGGCACCAGCCAATTCGCTCGCCGCCTTCTCGAAGGCGTCGGCAACGGCGACCAGTTTTGCCTGGGGGTTGGAACCAACGGCGCGGGCGTGGACCTTGCCGATGCGGCCGGCACCAAGAAGGGCGAAGCGAACAGTCATGGAAATTTCCTCTGGGGATGGTTCGAAGCGGGGCGCCGGTCATGGGCGCTAGATGATTTTCCGGTCAAGACAAATCGACGCGAAGGCGATGACCGTCGCCCCCGCGCCCGGCCTCAGGCCGCGAGTTCCGCCTCGCCGGTCTTGGCGCCGGTGATATACGATACGATGTCCTGCCCGTCGGTATTCTCCTTGCGCAAATTGGCGACGATGCGGCCGCGCCGGAACACGACGATGCGGTCGCAAAGGTCGAACACCTGGCGCATGTTGTGGCTGATCAGGATCAACGGCTCGCCATTGTCCTTCAGCGTGCGGATGATGTTTTCGACCTGCGCGGTCTCCTGCACGCCAAGCGCTGCCGTCGGCTCGTCCATGATGATCAGCTTGGAGGCGAAGGTCGCCGTCCTGGCGATCGCCACGCACTGGCGCTGGCCGCCCGACATATGGCGGATGGTGTTGGACAGATTGGGGATCTTCACCGCCGTGCGCACCAGCGCCGCCTCGGTCGCCTTGCGCATGTATTTGCGGTCGAGGATGGAGAACGGCCCGAGATTGAACAGTACTTTTTCGCGGCCGAGAAACAAGTTCGACGGCACGTCGAGATCGTCGGCCAGCGCCAGGTTCTGGAACACCGTCTCGATGCCCGCCTCGCGCGCCTCGATCGGGCCGGCGAAATTCACTTCCTTGCCGTCGAACCAGACCTGGCCGCTGGTCCGCTGCTCGACGGCGGTGATCTGGCGCACGAAGGTCGACTTGCCGGCGCCGTTGTCGCCCATGATGGCGACATGCTCGCCCTTGCGCAGCTCGAAGTTGGCGCCTTCCAGCGCATGCACGCCGCCATAGCGCTTGGTCAGGTTTTCGGTCTTCAGGACGATATCTGACATGTTCAAGCCCTCAATGCCCGCATGCGCTGGCGCCACTGGTCGAGAACGACCGCGCCGACGATGATCACACCCTTGACCATCTCCTGGTAGTAGGCGTCGAGGCGCAGGAAGGTGAAGCCGGAGATGATGACGCCGAAGATCAGCGCGCCGATCACCGTGCCGATGATGGAGCCACGGCCGCCCGACAGCGAGACGCCGCCGATGACCGCCATGGCGATGGCATCGAGTTCGTACATCACGCCCATGCCGGCCTGGGCGGTAAGGTTTTTGGAGGACAGCACCACGGCGGCGAGCGCGGCGAGAATGCCGGCGATGACGTAGACGAGGATCTTGTGGTTGGCGATCTTGATGCCCGACATGCGCGCCGCATCCTCGTTGGAGCCGATCGCATAGCAATGCTTCCCGTATCTGGTGTAGGTCATGATCAGCTGGAACAGCACGGCCAGCGACAGGAAGATGATGACGGGCATCAGGCCCTTGCCGATTGCGGCGAAACTGTCTGTCGGGAACGAGATCGGCTGGCCCTTGGACCACCATTTGGCGATGCCGCGCGCGGTCACCATCATGCCGAGCGTGGCGATGAAGGGCGGAATGCGCGTATAGGCGATCAGCGCGCCGTTGACGAAGCCGGCGAGCAGGCCGCAGCCGATCGCCACCAGCACCGGGACGATCACCGGCAGGTCGGTCCAGCCCTGCGCCAGGAACATCGCCTTGGGATTCGGGTTGCCGTTGACGGTCGCGACCTGGGCGAAGCTCATGGCGATCATGGCGGTCGCGCCGACGATCGAGCCCGAGGACAGGTCGATGCCGCCTGTAATGATCACCTGCGTGACGCCGATGGCGATGATGCCGACGATCGACACCTGCAGGATGATGATCTGCAGGCGGGCCTCGTTGAAGATGCCGGAGACATCGCTGCGGGTGTTGAACAGGAAGCTGTCGCCGAGAAAGATGCGGCCGATCAGTTCGAAGATGACGACAAGGATGACGAGCGCTAGGAAGACGTTGAATTCGGCCGGCCATGTGCGCTTCTTGGCGTCATAGCTGACCCCGCCGACGCCGTGAGATGTCTGTGCCAATCTTCTATCCTCCGTCAGCCGCGGCCGTTCCTCGAGCACCTGTCAGGCGCCGAGGGAAAGAGGAGCGGCGCTGTCTTTGCGCGAGAGCGCCGCTCCCTATGTCCGCGGCTCAGTTCTTCTTCAGGAACTTGTCGATGTTTGCCGGGGTGACGAGCTGGAAGGGCACATAGACCTTGTGCTCGACCTTCTCGCCCTTGGCCAGCTTGAGCGCCGCATCCAGCGCCCCGGCGCCCTGGCCGGCCGCATCCTGGAACACGGTTACATCGAGGTCGCCGGCCTGCATGGCGGCAAGCGCGTCCTGAGTGGCGTCGACGCCGCCGACGACGACTGCCTTCATGTCGATGTTGGCGGCCTTCATCGCCTGGATGGCGCCGATGGCGCTTTCGTCATTGTTGGCGATGACGCCGTCGAACTTCTTGCCGGTCGACAGCCAGTTGGTCATCAGGTTCTGGGCCTGGTCGCGATCCCAGTTCGACGTCTGCTTGTCGATGATCTTGATGAAGCTGCACTCCGGCGTGGCGATGACATCATCGATATCCTTGGTGCGCTGCACGGCGGCCTGGTTGGAAAGCTCGCCCATGATGACATAGACATTGGCTTCCTTCTTGCCGGCTTCCTTGAACAGGCGGCAGACTTCCTTGGTCTCGAGCGTGCCGGAATCGGCCTCGTTGGAAGCGACGAAGGCCTGGTTGTCGGGCAGCGTGTCGACATTGACCGGCTGGCGGTTGACGTAGACCAGCGGAATCTTGGCCGCGGCGGCCGCATCCGACATCGCCTGTGTGGCCGAGGTGTCGACCGGGTTGACAATGATGGCGTCGACGCCCGAAGCGGCGAAGTTCTTGATCTGGTCGAGCTGCTTGGCGACGTCGTTCTGTGCGTCCTCGACCTGCAGCTCGACGCCGCTCATGCCCTTGGCCTGCTCGATCATGCCGTTGCGCAGCACGGTGAGAAAGTTGTCGTCGAACTTGGCCATCGAGACGCCGATCTTGGCGGCCATGGCCGATGAACTCATCAGCGCCGCGAAGGCGACGCCCAAAAGCAGTTTCTTCATTGTATCTCTCCTCCACTTTTGGTGTCCGGTTGCACCGATCTCTCCGGAATCCCCGATCTGCCTGGGGAATCTCTCCCTGATATCCATTTCGTTCCGCGGCGTGCCGCCAACGGCTGGACGCCGAACTGCCTTGAACGGATGTTCCGGAACGAAAGAACCAAAACCCACATCTAGTGAAATATTTATTCCATTTGACGTTGGGGCGTCAAGGGCCATTCCAAATTCGGGCGCGCGATTTTCTGCCTGCTCTGATAGATTCTATCATTTCTGGCGGGCGGTTCGCGGCGGCGGACTGCAGGAGCGCTCTGTCGCTTCATCGAAAACGCCCTATCTCTCGTCCTGGCGCGTCCCGGACGGAAAGCCGCTGCGCATTTTCCCGAAATTGCTTCAGATGTTTTCCGGCAAATAGATGTCGAAGGGCAGGAAGATCTGACCCGGCGCATTGGCCGCGCCGGCTTCGATGGCATGCGCCATCCGATCGACGAGCTCACGACAGAGCGCGGCAAGCGGCGTCGAGATCACCATGGTAAGGATGTTGTCGGCGAGCGCGGCGCGCGATTCGGCGTTGATCTCGTTGCAGACGACCACCGGCATGTTGCCAGGCTTCGCTGCCCGCAGCGCCGAGACGGCGCCCTCCATGCCGCCACCGGCGACGTAGCAGCCGACGAGATCCGGATACCGCGCCAGAAGATCGATCATCGCGTCATGGGTGACCTGATTGGCCTCGAGATTGACCAACGTCTCCAGCACGCTGAAATCCGGCGCATGCTCGCGGAAGAAGGAGCGGAAGCCGATCTCCCGCAACTCATGGCCATGGAAGCGATGGCTGCCGACGAAAAGGGCGACCTTGCCAGGCGCCCTCGCCGCCCTGGCGATCATCCAGGCCGCGGTGCGGCCGACCTTGCGGTTGTCGAGGCCGACATAGCCCTCACGGACGCCGGCGGCGAAGTCGGACAGAAGGGAGAAGACCGGCAGTCCCCTGGCCTTGAGCGCCTCCACGACGGCGGTCAGCGTCGGATGGTCCGGGCCGACCACGGCAATGGCCCGCGATCTCGCCGCCAGCCTGCGCATCTGGGCGGCGATGTCGTCCGGGGCCAGAGAGCTGGCGAAATCGACGGTTGCGACGCCGCGGAAGCGCTGCGATTGCGCGACCGCCAGCTCGAGTTCCCGAGCGAAATCACCATAGAAAACGTCATTGCCCCGAAGCAGCAGAAAGCCCAGACGATACTCGGGCAGTTCCTGGCGCATCCGCTGCTTGATCAGGCCGGCGGCGTGATAGCCGATCTCGGTCGCGGTTTCGTAGACGCGGCGCGCGGTTTCCTCCCGCACTGGGAGGCGATTGTTGAGCACGCGGTCCACCGTGGCGACGCTGACGCCGGAGACTCGCGCCAGATCAGTAATGGTCGGCCGTTTCGCCATGATCGCCCTCGTTCGATTGCCTGATATCGATACCTGACTTTGACATGAAATGATAGAAACTATCTTTGTGATGTTGATTCTATCATGGCTCGGCGTTATTTCTGAGCAAGGAGTTAGTTGATGATCGGCATTCGCATGGCGAACGCCCCGCCCTGGGAGGCAATCATGACCGCAGCGCCGTCCCGGCGTGATTACAGCCTGACCGGCCGCGACGCCCGGCTTGCGGTCGAACACGGGCTGTCGGCGGCCGAGTGGTATCACACCGACATTCCCCGCAAGCAGATGAAGGAGCTGATGCAGCGCTCCGATGGCCCGGCGATCCGCGACACGGCGATCTGGCTGGCCGCCCTCATCATCAGCGGTGCCGGCGGTGCCTGGTTCTGGGGCAGCTGGTGGTGCGTGCCGTTCTTCTTCGCCTATGGCGTGCTCTACGGCTCATCCACCGATTCCCGCTGGCACGAATGCGGCCACGGCACGGCGTTCCGCACGCAGTGGATGAATGACGCAGTCTATCAGATCGCCTGCTTCATGATCATGCGCAATCCGGTGACCTGGCGCTGGAGCCACACGCGCCATCACACCGACACCATCATCGTCGGCCGCGATCCTGAGATTTCGGTCATGCGGCCGCCGGACCTGGTGCGCCTCGTTCTTGGTTTTGTCGGCGTGCTCGACGCCTGGCATGCGATATCAGACATGCTGCGCAATGCCGCCGGCAACATCAGCGCGGCGGAGAAGACCTTCATTCCCGAACAGGAGCAGCCCAAAGCGATCCGTGTTGCCCGCATCTGGACGGCGATCTATGCCGCGACCATCGCGCTGGCGCTCTCCACCGGATCTTTCCTGCCCCTGATGCTGGTCGGCCTGCCCAGGCTTTATGGCGCCTGGCATCACGTGATGGTCGGCCTGCTGCAGCATGGCGGCCTTGCCGACAATGTCACCGACCATCGGCTGAACAGCCGCACCGTCTACATGAACCCGATCAGCCGCTTCATCTACTGGAACATGAATTACCACGTCGAGCATCACATGTTCCCGATGGTGCCCTACCATGCGCTGCCGAAGCTGCACGCGCTGATCAAGCACGATTTGCCGGCGCCGACGCCGTCGATCCTGGCCGGCTACCGCGAGATGATCCCGGTCTTCCGCCGCCAGCTGCGCAACGAGGATTATTTCCTCAAGCGCGAGCTGCCGCCGACCGCCAGGCCGTACCGCGAGGAATTCCACAACGACGCCGTCGCGGTCGCGGCTGAATAATCACGCGCCGCCGTGCGATCCCAGGGGAGGACTGAATGAACGATTGGGTCGAGGCGTGCGCCGCCGGTGACATCGACGAAGAAGACGTGATGCGCTTCGATCATGGCGGGCGCACCTTCGCCATCTATCGCAGCCCGGACGACGAATATTTCGCCACCGACGGACTTTGCACGCATGAGAAGGTGCATCTCGCCGATGGGCTGGTGATGGACGACATCATCGAATGCCCCAAGCACAATGGCCGCTTCAACTACAAGACCGGCGCGGCCAGAGGCGCGCCGGTCTGCGTCAACCTCAGGACCTATCCGGTCAAGGTGGACGCCGGCAAAGTCCTGGTTCAGATCGGGTGACCGGCATGGCGCGGGGAATGCTGATCATCGGAGCCGGCGAATGCGGCGGACGGGCGGCGCTTGCCTTGCGCGATCTCGGCTATGACGGGCCGGTGACGCTGGTGGGTGACGAGCCGCATTTGCCCTATGAACGTCCGCCTCTGTCCAAGGAGGCGATGGCCAGCGATGCGCCCGCAATCAAGGCAATCGCCAGCGACGAGATCCTGACCGAAAAATCGATCCGGCACGTCCATTCCGTCCAGGCCGTCGCGATCGAGCGCGCGTCGCACACGGTGCGCCTGTCGGACGGTTCGGTGCTGGCCTACGACAAGCTGCTGCTGGCCACCGGTTCGACGCCGCGCAAGCTGCCGATGCCTGGGCTTGGCGTGCGCTGCGTCTATCTCAGAACCTTCGCCGACGCGCTGGCCATTCGCGCCCATCTTCGTGCCGGCAACCGCATCGCCATCATTGGCGGCGGGTTCATCGGCCTTGAACTTGCGGCAGCCGCGCGCAAGCTCGGCGCCTCGGTCACCGTTATCGAGGCGCAGCCACGTATCCTGATGCGCGGCGTTCCGGCCGAGATCGCCCAAATCATCCATGAAGCGCATGTCGCCGAGGGTGTCGACGTGGTCTGCGGGGAAGGCATCGCCTCCATCGCCGACGAGGGCAAGGAGGTGCGGGTGACGCTTGCCGGCGGGCGCGAAATATCGGCCGACCTCGCCGTCATCGGCATCGGCGCCGTGCCGGTGACCGGGCTCGCGGCCGAAGCCGGCCTGACCATTGAAAACGGCATATCAGTCGATGCCTATCTGCAAACCGCTGATCCCGACGTCTTCGCCGCCGGCGATTGCTGCTCGTTTCCGCTCGCCGTCTATGGCGGCCGCCGCGTGCGGCTGGAGGCCTGGCGCAATGCACAGGAACAGGGCGCACTGGCGGCAAAGAACATGCTTGGCGCCGGCGAGGCGCATGCGGCGGTGCCGTGGTTCTGGTCGGATCAGTATGGGCTGAGCTTGCAGATCGCCGGCCTCTCCGACGAAGGCCGCGTCCTTGTGCGCCGCGATCTCGGTGACGGCGCCTTCATCCTCTTCCATCTCGCCGAGGACGGCAGGCTGGTGGCGGCGAGCGGCATCGGCCCGGGCAATGCGGTCGCCCGCGACATAAGGCTGGCCGAAATGCTGATCGGCAAGCGGGCCAAGCCGGCGCCGGAGGCGCTGGGCTCGCCTGAAGTCAAGCTGAAGGCGTTGCTGGCGGCCTGAGTGAAGTTGGCCGCCCTCTCCCTTGTTGCAGGGCAATTGCGTATGACTGCGCCGACCCCCTACCCGGATCTTTCGGTCCGATCTCGCCACGAAGGGGAGGTAGAGGTCCTTAGAACAGCGCCTTGAGCTCCGCCAGCTTGTCGTTGACCAGCCAGCCGTAATAATTCTCTTCGGGCAGCTTCTCCGGCTCGCCGGTGGCGCGGCGTTTGTCGTTTTCCGCCTTCAGCGCATAGGCGCGCTGCTCCGGATTGCCGACATTGTAGAGTGTGGCCGTGATGCCCGGATTGCCCGAAATGTCGAAGCCGGCGATGCCCTTATAGGCGTCGATCGACTTTTTGATCGTCGCCGCGACATAGGGCAGCGTCAGGTCCGGATCCATGATGGTCTTGTAGACCGAATTGGGATCGGAGACGTCGAGCTTCGGCAGGCCCGACACCTTGTGCACGAGGTCGCTCATCTGCAGGGCGGTCAGGGGATTGAGCTGGCCGAGGCCGAAGGTCTGGCCGGCATAGTAGGGCTGGAAGAAGGTGGCGCCGAAACGGTTGTCGGGGAAATCCTCGCCGCCGACGGTCTTACCGCGAAACGAGCGGTTCCAGACCTGTTCGCGGCATTCCCACAGATCGTAGCTGTCCGAAATCGCGGCGCACTTCTTGAATTCCGGCCGCTGCACGAAATCGGTGATGTCCTCGCCATCATAGGCGAAGGAGAGCTTGCTCGAGAGGTAGGAGATCGCCTTGACGTAATAGGTCTGCAGCCGGTCGTAGGCGTCGACATTGTAGGTGTGCTCGCCGACGATGGCGCCGACGATGTGCATGGGGTCGATCCCATAGGCGCTCGCAGCCTTCTTGATCTTGGCGCGCAGATCGGCGTCGTTCTGCAGCAGCGCGTAGACCTTGCGGTACTTCGCCTGGAAGGTGGTGTTGGTCGCCTGCGTGCGGCGGCTCGAGGCGCCGGGAATGTCTGGCTGCTCGGTATTGCGGTTTCCCGCCGGCACCAATGTCGCCGCGTCGGCGGCGAACAGCGTCGCCGCCAGCGTCAAGCCGAGAATGACCAAGATGAGTTTTTTCATGCGCCGCCGCCTAGAGAATTGCGGCGCAAACTAGGTAAAGCACTTGGTCGAGTCGAGAGCGCCCCATCATCCGGCGAGACGAAAGGTGGCCAGATGGTACCATCTGGCCACACATGGCTCCTGCCGGACGTTGTTGCATGACCGCGCCGGCCTGCTCCGGCGCCCTCGTTCAAAGGATGAACCGCGACAAATCCGTGTTTCTGGAGAGGTCGCCGACATGCTTCTGGACATAGGCGGCGTCGATGGTGACTGCCGTGCCGTTGCGGTCCGGCGCATCATAGGAGATGTCGTCCAGCACCCGCTCCATCACAGTCTGCAGCCGCCTCGCGCCGATGTTCTCGATGCTGGCGTTGAGATCGACGGCGACACCGGCGAGCGAATCGATGGCGTCGTCGGTGAAGGTGAGCTCAACGCCTTCGGTCTTCATCAGCGCGATATACTGCTTGATCAGGCTCGCCTCGGTCTCGGTCAGGATGCGGACGAAGTCCTCCTTCTCCAGCGCGCGCAGCTCGACGCGGATCGGCAGGCGGCCCTGCAGTTCCGGCAGCAGGTCGGACGGCTTGGAGACATGGAAGGCACCGGAAGCGATGAACAGGATATGGTCCGTCTTCACCGGCCCGTATTTGGTCGCCACCGTCGTGCCTTCGACCAGCGGCAGCAGGTCGCGCTGCACGCCTTCGCGCGAAGGGCCGCCCGAAATGTCCGACCGGGCGGCGATCTTGTCGATTTCGTCGAGGAAGACGATGCCGTCATTCTCCGTTGCGTCGAGCGCCCGGCGCACCACCTCGTCCTGGTCGAGCAGCTTGTCGGACTCGTCGCCGACCAGCAGGTCGTAGGACTCCTTCACCGTGGTCTTGCGCAGCTTGGTCTTCTTGCCGCCCATCGCCTTTGACAGCATGTCGTTGATGTTGAGCACGCCGATATTGGCGCCCGGCATGCCGGGGATTTCGAAGCCGGGCATGCCGCCATTGCCGGTGTCGGCCACTTCGATCTCGATTTCCTTGTCGTCGAGCTCACCCTCGCGCAGCTTCTTGCGGAAGCTATCGCGCGTCGCCGGGCTCGCCGTCTTGCCGACCAGCGCTTCCAGCACCCGTTCCTCGGCGTTGACATGGGCGCGCGCCTTCACGTCCTCGCGCATCTTCTCGCGCGTCAGACCGATGGCGATCTCGACCAGGTCGCGGATGATCTGTTCGACGTCGCGGCCGACATAGCCGACCTCGGTGAACTTGGTCGCCTCGACCTTGACGAACGGCGCGCCGGCGAGCCGTGCCAGGCGGCGCGAAATCTCGGTCTTGCCGACGCCGGTCGGGCCGATCATCAGGATGTTCTTCGGCATCACCTCTTCGCGCATCTGGCCTTCGAGCTGCTGGCGGCGCCAGCGGTTGCGCAGAGCGATGGCCACGGCGCGCTTAGCGTCCTTCTGGCCGATGATGAAGCGGTCGAGTTCCGAAACGATTTCGCGGGGAGAAAATGTGCTCATCACTAAATTCCACTTTGCCACTGCTTGATGGTCTCGAACGGATGCAGCAGCATGATCACGTTGAGTGTAAGATTGTCCCGGATGAGATAGCCGGTACCCAGTTCGAAGAGGATGGCGAGGCTGACGATCACCCATATAGGTAGCCTTCGCGCCATGACAAATCCCAGCACCATGGCCAGTGTGTCGGACACCGAATTGATGATGCTGTCGCCGTAATAATCGAGCGAAATGGTGCCGGCGCGGTAGCGCTCGATTATGAACGGGCTATTTTCGAGGATTTCCCAGCCTCCCTCGACGAGGACGGCGAATGCCAGCCGCAAGCCGATCGGCGAGCGCGGGAACAGGAACCGGGCCAGCGCGTAGAACAGGAAGCCGTGGATAACGTGCGAAAAGGTGTACCAGTCCGAAATGTGCTGGGAATTCTCCGAACTGTTCACCACGCCATGCCACAGCTTGACATAGCCGCAGGTACAGATCGGCGGATGGCCCATCAGGTAGAGCGTGACGGCCTGGACGACGAGCAGGCCGGCGACGATCAGCAGCCCCATCCGCCAGCTATCCTCGTAAGCGGAAAGGCTCTTGTCCTCGCTGGCCGTGACCATGTCCTGAATTACCCCTCTTGCGCATCTTCGGCATCGATCGCCATCAGCACGGCGTCGCCATAGATCGACTGTCTGCGATCAACGGCCCGAAATCCCGCCTTTTCATAGGCCCGGATGGCCCTGATGTTGGCTGGGTCGGGGTCGATAATGACACGCGGCACGCCTTCCTCGAACAGGTCTTCGACGAATTGACGCACGATCGCCGAGCCATGGCCGATGCCGATGAGTTCCGGCCGGCCGATCGAGATATCGATGCCGAGCGTGCCGAACGGCTGATCGGCATAGGGATGGCCGTCTTCCAGATGGGGATCGTAGCTCTGCAGATAGGCGATCGGCTTGCCGTCGAGCTCAACGATCAGCGGCTCGACGGAAATCGAGTCTATATGATCGGCAATCTCCGCGATTTCCGCCTCGGGATCGTCCCACCATTCTGCAACATGCGGCTCGGCCAGCCAGCCTGCGATCATCGGCAGGTCCTTTTTGGTCACCGGCCGAAAATCGTAGCTATTTTCTGGTTGGATCATGGTCTTTTCCGAAAACCGGCGTCCACTTTTCGCTTACGCGGTCCTGCGGTTCGGGACCGTGGCCGGCCTGATCAAGCCGCATCGAGCGTTTCGACAACGAAATTATTGTTGGTGTAGACGCAGATGTCGGACGCGATCTGCATCGCCTTGCGGGCGATCTCCTCGGCGTCCTTGTCGCTGTCCATCAGCGCGCGCGCCGCGGCCAGCGCGTAATTGCCGCCCGAACCGATGGCCATGACGCCATGTTCGGGCTCCAGCACGTCGCCGTTGCCGGTCAGCGCCAGCGAGACCGATTTGTCGGCAACCAGCATCATCGCCTCCAGCCGGCGCAGATAACGGTCGGTGCGCCAGTCCTTGGCAAGCTCGACGCAAGCGCGCGTCAATTGGTCGGGATATTGTTCGAGCTTGGCTTCGAGGCGTTCCAAAAGCGTGAAAGCGTCGGCTGTGGCACCCGCGAAACCGGCAATCACATTGCCGCCCTTGCCGATGCGGCGCACTTTGCGGGCGTTGCCCTTCATGATGGTCTGGCCAAGGCTGACCTGGCCGTCGCCGGCGATCACCACCTTGTTGCCCTTGCGCACGGTCACGATCGTCGTGGCGTGCATGGTCAGATTATCAGACATTTCCTGGCTCCGAGCAGCGCCATCCCAAAAAGGCGATTGGCGCGGTACGAGTAACTTTGATCGGCCATATGTATGCACGGGGCCAATGATTGCAAACGGCTCGATAGCGGCCGGGATCGCAACTGGCAATCGCCGGATCATGCTGCTAGAAGGCTCTCGTTTTCAAGCCAGCGAGCGCTTGAGGCCCGTGAACCGGTCACGATCTGAACCACTGGCACAAGGATAGAGTGATGGCGCCTCGTTCCGCCGATGCAAGCCGAAAGACCGCGGAAACCGACATCTCGGTCTCGATCCATGTCGACGGCTCCGGCAAATCGGACATCGCCACGGGCGTCGGCTTCTTCGACCATATGCTAGATCAACTTTCCCGCCATTCGCTGATCGACATGACCGTCAAGGCCAATGGCGACCTGCACATAGACGACCACCACACGGTCGAGGACACCGGCATTGCGCTCGGCCAGGCCTTGACCAAGGCGCTGGGCGAGCGGCGCGGCATCATGCGCTACGCTTCGATCGACCTTGCCATGGACGAGACGCTGACGCGCGCGGCGATCGACGTGTCGGGCCGGCCCTTCCTGGTCTGGAACGTTTCGTTCTCGTCGCCCAAAATCGGCACCTTCGACACCGAACTGGTGCGCGAATTCTTCCAGGCGCTGGCGCAGAATGCCGGCATCACGCTGCATGTCACCAACCATTATGGCGCCAACAACCATCATATCGCCGAGACCTGCTTCAAGGCGGTGGCCCGCGCGCTGCGCGCCGCGCTCGAGCGTGATCCGCGCCAGCCTGACGTGGTTCCCTCCACCAAGGGTTCTTTGAAGGGATAGCCTCATGACCGCCTATGTCGTGATGGAGCCACCTGGCCGTAGCGAGAAAGTCGACACGACGACGTTGGTCCGCGACGGCTTCACCTGGCTCGGCCTGCTCGTGCCGCCGCTGTGGCTTGCCTGGCACCGGCTGTGGGTCGAAGCGGCGCTCGCCTTTGTCGTCATGGGCGTGCTTTCGATGCTTGGCCAGAAACTTGGCCTCGGTGTCGCAGGCTCGCTGCTGTCGCTGCTCGTCTCGCTCTATGTCGGGCTGGAGGGCCAGGGATTGCGCATCGCGGCGCTGCGCCGCCGCGGCTGGCATGAATGGGGCGTCGTCGAGGCCGGTTGGCTCGCGGACGCCGATATGCGCTATGTCCTGGAAATCGAAGGCCTTTCGGACGAAGCAGCACCCGCGCCGCGCATCGTTCCGGATGCCGCTTTGGCGCGCCCGGCGCAGCCCGGCATAGCGCTGGGGCTGACCCACATTCCGGGACGGCGCTGAGATGCGGGTTGCGATCATCGACTACGGTTC
>NZ_JAPYKP010000139.1:0-16782 GCF_037179725.1 Mesorhizobium sp. Cs1321R2N1
GCCGGCACATCGCCGCAGCGATTGGCCAGCACCTGCCCGTCGAGCACGATGCGGCCCTGATCGGGCGCCTCGAAACCGGCGATCAGCCGCAGCAAGGTTGTCTTGCCGCAGCCGGAAGGTCCTACGATCGCGGTGCGACTGCCGCTGGCGACGTTCAGGTCGACGCCGGCAAGTGCCGCGACCGGGCCGTAACGCTTGTGCAGATTGCCGAGTTCGAGAAAGCTCATCGTCCGGCCATCCGCTTCGACTGGACATAGAGCAGCCAAGTCAAGGGCAGCGACATCGCCACCATGATGAAGGCGTAAGGGGCCGCCGAGGCGTAGTCGATCTCGCCGCTATAGGACCAGAACGCCATGGCCAGCGTGCGGGTGCCGTTCGGCGCCAGCATCTGCGTCGCGGTCAATTCGTTCATGATGCCGAGCGCCACCAGCGCCATGCCGGCCGCGGCACCCGGCGCCGACAGGCGGATTGTCGTCGACCACAGCGCGTTGAGCGGCCGCCGGCCGAGGCTGGAGGCGGCGCGCTCGAGTTCGACCGGGGCCTGGGCGATCGACGCGCGCAGGCTGACCAGGGCACGCGGCAGGAACATCAGGGCATATGCGACCAGGATGGTGAACAGGGTCTGGTAGAGCGGCAGGGCGATGCGCACGGTGATGGTGACCAGCGCCAGCGCAATGACGACACCCGGCAGCGAGCCGACAATGTAATTGCATCCCTCCAGCAGGCGCTGCAACGGACCGGGCGCGCGGATCGAGATCCAGGCCATCGGCATGGCAGCGGCGGTGGCAAGCAACGCGCCGGCAAGCGACAGGAACAGTGTCTGGCCGAGTGCCAGGCCAATCTCATCGAGACGCCAGACATCGGCGCCGCCGGCGATGAGCCAGCGGCCGATGGTGATGAACGGCACGCCAAGCGCCAGCAGGGTGGTGACGACGAGCAGCAGCAAGCTGGGCAGGGTGGCGCGACCGAGGCTCATCCGCTGCTGATATCGCGCGGCACCCGAGCCGACACGGGCATAACGCTCCTCGCCGCGCACCAGCACTTCGAGGCCGAGCAGCACGAAGCAGCAGGTCACCAGCACGCCGGCCAGCATGTTGGCGGCCGGACCGTTGAAGGTCGACTGGAACTGGTCGACGATCGCGGTGGTGAAGGTGTCGAAGCGGATGAAGACGTAGAGGCCATATTCGGCCAGCAGATGCAGGCCGACCAGCAGCGAGCCGCCGCAGATGGCGAGCCTGAGCTGCGGCAACACGACACGCCAGAACACACGCCAGGGTCCGAGACCGAGTGCCGCCGCGGCATCCTCCAGGGCAGGATCGAGGCGGCGCAGCGCCGCCGACACCGGCAGATAGAGGAAAGGAAAATAGGCGATGACGGATACCAGCACGCCAGCCCAGAGGCCGTGCAGCCCCGGCACCATGGTGATCCAGGCATAGGAGTGTACGAAAGCGGGGATGGCGAGCGGCGCCACGCAGAGCCAGGACCAGAGCCGGGCACCAGGCAGGTTGCTGCGTTCGGTCAGCCAGGCCAGCGTCACCGACAAGGTGATGGCGATCGGTACGGCCAGCAGCACCAGCAGGCCGGTGTTGACCAGCAGTTGGCCGACACGTGGCCGGAAGACCAAGGCCGCGACAGTGTCCCAACCGGTCCGCACCGCGATCCATATGATGAAGGCAAGCGGCATCAAAGCCAGCAGGGAGATTGATATGGCGGCGATGACAAACCAGGGCGCCACACGCCGCTGCGTTCTTCGGCGCATCTTCGGCGGCAGGCCAGGGCGCGCGAGATCGACCGCGGGCTGCATCAGCTCAGGCGCCATGCCATCGCGGCGCGGCGGCGGCAATCAGGGGACCACGGTCGCGGTCAGGAACGAAGCGTGTCGTCATGGACGAATGCATCTCGGAACAAAAC
Organism: Mesorhizobium sp. Cs1321R2N1; assembly: GCF_037179725.1. Taxonomy (NCBI): domain Bacteria; kingdom Pseudomonadati; phylum Pseudomonadota; class Alphaproteobacteria; order Hyphomicrobiales; family Phyllobacteriaceae; genus Mesorhizobium; species Mesorhizobium sp. Cs1321R2N1. The sequence goes on from NZ_JAPYKP010000139.1 coordinate 1,912, forward strand.
GCTCCCGCGGAAGGTGAATTCCCGCAGGAGCACGGTTTGACGTCCTTATTAGGAAGAACGACGACTAAAGCAAGCCGGCTGCGGTCATCAGGTCGGTGACCTTCTTGGAGTTCAGCGTCGCGGCGTCGACCTTCGGCGCCTGCAGGTCGACCAGTGGCACCAGCTTCGGATTGGACTGCGCACCCTTGCCGACCGCGTATTCGAAGGAGGTTCCGTTCTTCAGCACGTCCTGGCCACCCTTGCCGGTCACCCATTTCAGGAAGGCCTGGGCTTCCTTGGGGTGCTTGCTCGAGGCGAGCACGCCGCCGCCGGAGACCGATACGAAAGCGCCCGGATCCTGGTTCTTGAAATAGTGCAGCGCGATGTTCTTGGAGTTTTCGCCGGTCTTGGCCTGATCGCCGAAATAGTAATAGTGGTAGATCACGCCGCCTTCGATCTCGCCGGCATTGACCGCCTTCATCACCGTGCTATTGCCTTTGTAGGCGGTGAAGTTCGCCTTCATCGCCTTCAGCCAATCGGCCGTGGCGGCCTCGCCCTTGAGCTGCAGCAATGCGCTGACAATAGCCTGGAAATCGGCGCCAGAAGGCGAGGCCGCCCAGCGGCCCTTCCAACTCGGGTCGGCGAGGTCGAGCATCGACTTGGGCAACTGGTCGGCCTTGAGCTTGGTCGTATTGTAGGCAAAGACGGTGCTGCGCGCGGCCACGCCCACCCATTTGCCGCTGGCGGCCTGATAGTCCTGCGGGACCTGTGCGAGCGTGTAGGCGTCGACCGGCGCGAACAGGCCGGCATTCTCGACCAGCACCATGGCCGGCGAATTTTCCGTCAGAAACACGTCGGCGGGCGAGGAGGCGCCTTCGGCGACGATCTGGTTGGAGAAGTCGCTGTCGCCGCCATTGCGCAAGGTAACCTTGATGCCGGTTTCCTTGGTGAACCCTTCGGCCCAATCCTTGGCCAGGCTTTCATGCTGGGCGTTATAGACGATGATGCCGGCATCTTCGGCCGTCGCCGGACCGGCGGCCAGGCTGATTGCAAGCGCCGCTACGCTGGCCAGGGCAAGAAGGGGGGATTTCATAAGGTACTCCTCGGGGTTGCCCGCACTGCGGGTGCGTCCGAGTATCAATTCATGAATGGGTTAGTCAAGATTGAAAGGCAATCGGCGCCATCACGGTTTCGCGTATCGGACGCTGATGGCATCATCCGATATGCGGTGCTGGTGGCTGCTCCTGCGGAATGCAACCATCGACCATCGGATGAATGGTCCAGCGCTGGTCCAGGCCCTGCTGTGTTCGTTTGGTCTCCGGATCGAAGGCGTCGTTCAGCATGGCGCACCACGTTCTGCGCAGATTCTCGCAGCGTGTCCTGAACGCGGCGCTGCCAAGCCCGTCACGCATATCCTGCGCGGTGAGGTCGATGGCCTCGCCTGGCGGTTTGGGCGGGACCGTGCCCGTGTCGGGAAAATCCGGATCCCACTGAAGATAGTGTCTTGCGTCGACACCGGCCGACGCATCGAATTTGACCACCGCCATCAGCGGATGAAACTCATGCCAGCCCTTGTGATAGCCGTCATAGACATGTTCGCCGAGGACGGCGACATGATCGCCCATCCTGATGGGGCCGAGCGCCTTGTCGCCGACATTGGCGTCCTCGACATTGCCGGGATTCCAGTTGAACAGTCCCTGCAGGACCGGCTTGACGCCGCCGAAGTAGGACGCCGCTCCGCCGATGGCGCCGCCAACGGCCACTCCGAGCAATCCTCCCAGGAACGAGCCGATGGTACAGCCCAGCGCACCCAGGAAGAACGACCCTATGGCGCAGCCGACAGCTGCCCCAACACTGGCGCCGGCAGCCGCCGCGGCCGCCGTGACGACCAGAGCCGCCGTCAGCAGGATGACGATGGCCGGCGCCCACTGGCGCATCTTGATCCAGAAGTCACCCTCGGCCTCGCAGTGCAGGGCCCAGCGGGCATGATCGTCCGCGGGTGCGTAGCCCAGATCCGTCTTCAGCTCATCGCGCACCAACAGCAGTTCATGACCCTGAAAGCCGTCATTGAGAATGTCGTTCGCCGGATGGGCCGTGATGTTGGCGGCGAATTCCGCGACGACGGTGCCGTCGCCATTGTAGCGATTGGCGGCGGCCAAAGCCGCCTCATTGGTTTCGGCGTTGAGAATCTCAGTCGTCGGATGCGGCATCAGTATGACGTCGAAATACTGGTCATTGTCGAAGGCGCCGAGATCGCTGCGGAACGGATTGTAGGAGACAATGCCGACGGCGCATTTCGGATTGTCCTTGTCGAGGCAGACCAGGCGATGGTTGAGCCATTCCCCGGCGGCCTTGTCGATCGTCGCGGTGGCGGACGCCAGAAACGCGATTGCCGCGGCAAGTGCTGCGCCGACCGGCCCCAGCAGCAAGCCGAAGGCGGCCGCCAGCCCGGTGATGACGATGATCTGCAGCGCCTGGGCGGCGAGGAAAGCCAGCCGGTCGGCCTCATTGTAGGGCTTGCCACCGGCCGGATAGAGAAAGCAGCTCGTATAGTGCTTGTAGGCCATCGGAGCGCCTCAGCCTTTCGTGGCGGTGAGTGTCACGCCGCCGGTCATGGTGCGCGATCCGCTTTCGCCGATCGTGAAGACATGGACGTTGAAGGCCTTTGAGCCACGGAAGGCGGCGTCTCTCGGTTCGATCTCGACGGTGATCTCGGTTATCTGGCGCGGCTGCAGTGAAAGCGTTCTTGGAACGATCCTGACCGACCAGTCATCGGGAACGGGAAACCGGCCATAGGCCTGTTCCTCCAGCGCCTTGGCCCAGCGCGCCTTGCTCTCCGCGAGCCTCGGCTGCGGGGTGTCCGTGCGTTCGTCTCGACCTTGGCCGCGTGGCGGGGTACATGGTTGCAGCTTCGGCAGGCCGTAGCAGTCCGCCTCGATCTGGAAACGCCGGACGACCGAGGCCTCGTTGCGGACGCTGAAGGAGAACTTTGCCGATGAGCGCATCTCGGCAATGTTGACGTTCTTCTGGCCGAGGTTGTTGCCGGGGTTGGCATCATCGCCCCAGGAAAGCTGTGCCTGTAGGCAGTAATGGCCGCCGGTGGCGGGCGTGGTCCAACTGAATTCGGCATAGGCAGGGCAATCGATCGTGCCCTTGGCCCCGAGATTGACGGCGAGGTTGGCGATCGGACGGGAAACGGTCTGTGCGCCGAAGGACAGGTAGGACAGCGCCACCCCGACGCCGACGGCCGGCGCATCATAGGATCCGTTCCAGACACGCACGCGAACGCGATAGGTGCGAGAGGGCTGCAGCGCACCGGTGACTGGCGCGGCGCCGTCGAAAATGTCGATGTCGGGATTGTCCCAGGTGACCGCGAGACCCTGCGCCATAAGATAGTATTGGGCATAGAGAAGAGGATCGGCCCGCTTGTAGATGTCGGGCGGCAGCTGGATACAGCAATCGTTCTGCGCAGGGCCTGGCAGCCGCTGGCGCTTGGCCAACCGGCACAGCAGCATGCGAATCGTCGCAAACAGCACCTTCAGCCCGACGGCAAGACGCTTCCAGAATTCGGCGGCGAACAACAGCAGTGCCGCGGTTCTGACGTGGTTGACCAGAGATCCTGCCATGTCGTGTTTCCCACGCTGAGAGGACGCAACGGTAGTGTTTTCCTGGCGACGTATCCCCGCCGGTTCTCCCGGCTATTTCTTCAGTGATCCCCGTCTTCTGTAGAAGTAGATGGCAGCGACAAAGACTATGGCCGCAATGACAAGGCCGCTCTCGAAAGTTCCCGAGCCATTGTCGGGAGAAAATCCAAAAATGCGTTCAATGAAATCCATTTCGGCCTCCCTCCGATCCTTTGACGCTACAGAAGGGTTTACCTTACGTCAATCAAGGCTTGGTCCGCGCCGTTCCTCACGCCTGGGCCGGGAACCAGGGAAACCGTCAGGGAATTTCGCGGGTCCCTCCCGCAAACTTTCGTGATTTGCCCGTAGTTTGGCTTGGACATTATTTCGCCGGCCACGTAACAAATCAGTGCCGAGGCGCGAAGATCGGGGAGTGAACTCTTGTGAGCGGCAAGGACGAGGCCGAGCTTTCCCGGCTGATGCGGGCCGCGATCGCGGGAGATGAAAAGGCCTATGCCGACTTTCTCCACCGGATTGCCGCGCTGATCCGCGGCTTTGTCAGGCGCAAGATCGTGCAGGGCGGGGTCGATCCCGAGGATGTCGTGCAGGAAACCTTGCTGGCCATTCATGTCAAACGACACACCTGGCGCCAGGACTCGCCGGTGTTGCCATGGGTCTATGCGATTGCCCGTTTCAAGCTGATCGATGCATTCCGGCGGCGCGGGCGGCGCATCGAAATCGATGTCGACGACATCGCCGAGACTTTCGCCGAGCCGGAAACCGAGACGGTCAGCGAGCGCGACATCAACCGGGCCCTCGACGGGCTGCCGCCGGCTCAGCGGTCCGTGGTTTCGGCCGTGTCCGTGGAGGGCCGTTCCATCGGTGAGACAGCGGCGAAGTTCGGCATCAGCGAGACGGCGGTGCGTGTGTCGCTGCACCGGGGACTTACCGCCATAGCCAAGCGATTCGGCCAGGGGCGATTCGGCCAGGGGCGGTTCGGACGGGAATGACATGAAGACCGACGATCTCATCAAGGCGTTGGACGCCGATGCCCGCAGCAAGGCGATGCCATTGCGCTCGGCCTGGTGGCTGGCGGCCGGTGCGGCCGTCGTCGCCGCGGCCGCTGTTTTCATGATGACAATCGGGCCGCGCCCCGACTTCATGGTTGCCGCGCACACGATCCGTTTCCTGTCCAAGTTTGTTTTCACCGTCGTGCTCGCCATCAGCGCCTTCGCCCTGATCCGTGCCCTGTCGACGCCGGGTGCGGCGACAGGCCGGGCAATGGCGGCGATGATCGCCGCGCCGCTGCTGGTCGCGGTGGCCGTGGTGCTGGAACTCTTCATGGTGCCGCAGGCGCTATGGGGCACGCGCATGATCGGATCGAACATGATGATCTGCATGAGCTTCATCCCGCTGATCGGCATCGGCCCGCTGGCCATCTTCCTGTGGATGCTGCGCTATGGTGCGCCGACACGGCCGGTGCTTGCCGGCACCGTCGCGGGGCTGCTTGCCGGCGGGCTGGCGGCCACCTTCTATGCGGCGCACTGCTTCGACGATTCGCCGCTTTTCGTTGCCACCTGGTACACGATCGCCATCGCGGCCCTCGCTTTGCTCGGCGCGCTCGGCGGGCGGCTTTTCGTGCGATGGTAACAGGGTACCCGCGCCCACACCCCGTTAATACCGGTCCTTAATCATGCCGGCAATTGTTTGCCGGTTTCCCATGTCGCCGATGCCCCGGTCGCAACCTTTCCTTAAAATCGGTCCTTCAGGGTCTTAACGGAAAAAAGCGATTGCCCACGGGGGTGGCATAAATCGTGACATTGCGAAGTATCATCGGGCCGGGACAGTACAAGCATGCAGCTCTGGCGCTGCTTGTGGCCGGCTTTGCCGTGGTGGCCGCCTCGCTTGTGCCGTCAAGGCTGGACCTTGGCGCGGAAGCCCTCAGACTTTGCCTTCAAATGTCGGTCGCGGTTACGGTCTGCGCGCTTTTCCTGGCCCATCTGTTCATCACGCGCATCTCTGATGACCGGCGGCATATTGCGGAAAGCGAGCAGCGGTTCCGCCGAGCCATGGAAGACTCGGTCATCGGCATCGCCATCGTCAGCCTCGATGGGCGTATTCTCCAGACCAACCCAGCCTTCGCCGCCATGCTTGGCTATAGCCGAGAGGAAATCGAGGCGCTGACCTTCTTCCAGATTACGCATCCCGACGATCTGCATCTCGGGCGGGAAACCATGGAAAGCATGAGAGCTGGCACGGTCAACGCCTTCCAATTCGAGAAGCGTTACCTCAAAAAGGATGGCGCGCCCATTTGGGCCAATCTTGCCGGCTCCGTCATCCGAGACGAGAAAAGCGGCCGGCCGCTCTATCTCGTTTCGCAGATCGAGGACATCGACGCGCGCAAGCAGGCCGAGGCGCGCATCACGGAGGCGGAAACGCGCTGGAATTTCGCGCTGGCCGGCGCCGGTCAAGGTGTCTGGGATTTCGACATGCGCAAGGGGGGCACCACCTATTCCCCCACCTGGGTCAAGATGTTGGGCTATGGGGATGGCGAGCTCGATGGCGACCCCGATCGCTGGCTGACGATGATCCATCCCGACGACCGCCCCGCGGTCGCGGAGGCTGATCGCGCCCATCTCGATGGCCAGACGGAATTTTTCGAGGCCGAGTTCAGGATGCGCCACAAGGATGGCCGCTGGGTTTGGATTCTCGACCGCGGCAAGGCCATCGAGCGCGATGCGGACGGACAGCTGATCAGAGCGATCGGCAGCTTGACCGACATCACCCGGCGCAAGCAGGCCGAAGAACGGCTCATCGTCTCGGCGGCGATGCTGGCCGACGAGAAGGAGCGGCTGAGAGTGACGCTGCAATCGATCGGCGATGCGGTCATCTGCACCGATGCCGCGAACCGCGTCACCTTCATGAACCCGGTGGCCGAAAAGCTAACCGGCGTTTCCGGCGACGAGGCACTCGGCAAGACGCTGAGCCATGTCTATTGGGCAGTCGACGAGGAGACCGGCCACAGGATCGGCATGACGCGGCCCGTGACAGGCGAAGAGGCGCGCTCCGACCAGAACAGCCGCGCGGTCCTCATCCGGCGCGACGACACACGCTGCAGCATCCGCCAGGTCGTGTCGCCGATCATCAACGAGCGCAACGAATTCGGCGGGCTGGTGATCGTCTTCCAGGACTTCACCGATGCGCGCGCCCTGCAGCGCCAGCTTGCCCATGCCGCCGCGCACGATGCGCTCACCGGGCTCGCCAACCGCTCGAGCTTCATCCGCGCCATGGAGGGATTGGTCGATCAGGCGCGCAAGGACGGCACGATGGCCGGGGACCGCCATCAGTTCATGTTCATCGACCTTGACCATTTCAAGCTGGTCAACGACACGGGCGGTCACGCTGCGGGAGACGCCCTGCTGAAGCGGGTCGCGGAGGCAGTGCGCGGGGTGCTTGGTTCTGAAGACATCGTCGCGCGCCTGGGTGGCGACGAATTCGCTGTTATCCTGAAGTCCGGTTCTGCCGCTGGCGCGCGGCTCGCGGCGCGTTCCATCATCGATGCGATAGCCGGCCTCAACTTCACCTGGGAAGGCCGGCCGCACGCGATCGGCGCCAGCATCGGGCTGACGGCGATCTGCGCCAATTGCGGCGAAGTCGACGAGATCATCGCGAGGGCCGATACCGCCTGCTATGCGGCCAAGGCGGCCGGGCGCGGATGCGTTTGCGTGGCACCCGACGGCAAAACCGCCGACGACAGGTCAGAACCACCCAAGCCGCTCGCCGCGGCCTCGTGAGCGGACGCGTCAGCGCGTCGGAACGGGGTGCTCGCCGCGATAGTCGTAGAAGCCGCGTCCGGTCTTGCGGCCGAGCCAGCCGGCCTCGACATATTTGACCAGCAGCGGGCAGGGACGGTACTTCGAATCCGACAGGCCGTCATGCAGCACCTGCATGATCGACAGGCAGGTATCGAGGCCGATGAAATCGGCAAGCTGCAGCGGTCCCATCGGATGGTTGGCGCCGAGCCTCATGGCGGTGTCGATGGCATCGACCGAGCCGACGCCCTCATAGAGGGTGTAGATCGCCTCGTTGATCATCGGCAGAAGGATGCGATTGACGATAAAGGCCGGGAAATCCTCCGAGACCGTGATCGTCTTGTCGAGCTGCTTCACATAGGTCTTCGCCGCCTCGAAGGTCTGGTCCTCGGTGGCGATGCCGCGCACCAGTTCGACCAGCTTCATCAGCGGAACAGGGTTCATGAAGTGTATGCCGATGAACCGCTCCGGCCGGTCGGTCTGCGCCGCCAGCCGCGTGATCGAGATCGACGAGGTGTTGGTCGCCAGAATCGCTTCGGGGTTAAGCTGCGGGCAGAGCTGCGCATAGATCTTGCGCTTAACGGTTTCGTCCTCGGTCGCCGCCTCGATCACCAGATCGGCGCCGGCAAGATCGGCCATCGTCGGTGCCGACGCGATGCGTGCCATGGCCTGGTTACGGAGTTTCTCGTCGAGCTTGCCGGACCCCACTTGACGGGCCATGTTGCCGCTGATGGTGGCGATGCCCTTCTCGATACGGTCGGGCGATATATCGTAGATCAGCACCTTGTAACCCGAAAGCGCGGAGACGTGCGCTATGCCGCCGCCCATCTGGCCCGCACCAATGATGCCGATCGTCTCGATCTTGCTCATTACCCGATCCCGTCCGGAGCGTTTCTCGCCAGAATCGCGAACCGCCCCATCTCTTTGTTTTCCCGCAATTCCCGGCGCAAAAAACCTGCGCACTGCCGCTGGAATTGCTCTCAGCCTTTGTGGCCTGCTTATTGTGCGGTGCAAACTAAAAGGGTGGGGCGACTTCGTCTACCCCACCCCTGGCAATTTAATACGGTTGCGCGGAAGCGTCAAAGTGCCTTCTGCAACTCCGGCAGGATGACGAAGAGGTCGCCGACGAGGCCGTAGTCGGCAACCTGGAAGATCGGCGCTTCCTCGTCCTTGTTGATGGCGACGATGACCTTGCTGTCCTTCATGCCGGCGAGGTGCTGGATGGCGCCGGAGATGCCGACCGCGATATAAAGATCGGGGGCGACGACCTTGCCGGTCTGGCCGACCTGCCAGTCGTTCGGCGCATAGCCGGCGTCGACGGCGGCGCGGGAAGCACCGACGGCGGCGCCGAGCTTGTCGGCGACCGGCAGGATGACTTCCTGGAATTTTTCCGAGGAACCGAGCGCACGGCCGCCCGAGATGATGATCTTGGCCGAGGTCAGCTCCGGACGGTCGGTCTCCGACAGCTTGTTCTCGACGAAGGTGGACAGGCCGGGATTGGCCGCCGCATGAACCGTCTCGACCGAAGCCGAGCCACCCTCGGGTGCCGCCTGGAAGGAGGCGGTGCGCACGGTGATCACCTTCTTGGCGTCGCTCGACTGCACCGTCTGGATTGCGTTGCCGGCATAGATCGGCCGCTTGAACGTATCCGGCGAGACCACTTCGATGATCTCGGAGACCTGGGCGACATCGAGCAGGGCCGCCACGCGCGGCGCGACGTTCTTGCCTGCGGACGTCGCCGGCGCGATGATCGTGTCGTAGGCGCCAGCCAGCGAGACGACCAGCGCCGCCGTCGGCTCGGCCAGGCGCTCGGCGAGCTCGTCGGCTTCGGCGAGCAGCACCTTGCTCACGCCCTTCAGTTTCGCGGCTGCGTCGGCAGCAGCCTTGGCGCCTTTGCCGGCGACCAGCACATGAACGTCGGAGCCGATCTGCAGGGCGGCCGAAAGCGCCTTGGCGGTCTGATCGGAAAGGGTGGCGTTGTCGTGTTCTGCGATGAGGAGAATGGTCATATTTCTGTTCCTTTCCCGATCGTTTACAACACGCCGGCTTCGTTCTTGAGCTTGTCGACCAGTTCGGCGACGCTCTTGACCTTGACGCCCGCCTTGCGGCCGCCCGGCTCCTCGGTCTTGATGACCTTGAGGCGCGGCGTGACGTCGGCGCCGTAGTCGGCCGGGCTCTTCTCGTCCAGCGGCTTCTTCTTGGCCTTCATGATGTTGGGCAGCGAGGCATAGCGAGGCTGGTTGAGGCGAAGGTCGGCGGTGACGATCACCGGCATCTTCAACTCCACCGTCTGCAAGCCGCCGTCGACCTCGCGCGTCACCTTGGCATGGTCGCCCTCGAGCACGACCTTGGAGGCGAAGGTGCCCTGCGCCCAGCCAAGCAGGGCGGCCAGCATCTGGCCGGTCTGGTTGGAATCGTCGTCGATCGCCTGCTTGCCGAGAATGACAAGGCCTGGCTTCTCCGCCTCGACCACACCCTTCAGCACCTTGGCGACGCCGAGCGGCTCGGTCTGTTCGTCGGTCTTGACCAGGATGGCGCGGTCGGCGCCCATGGCGAGCGCGGTGCGCAGTGTTTCCTGCGCCTGCTGCGGGCCGATCGACACGACGATGATCTCTTCGGCCTTGCCGGCTTCCTTGATCCGAATCGCTTCCTCGACCGCGATCTCGTCGAACGGGTTCATCGCCATCTTGACGTTGGCGAGTTCCACCGCCGAACCGTCGGCCTTCACGCGAACCTTCACATTCGCGTCCACAACCCGCTTCACGGGCACAAGGATCTTCATTTGCCTGTCACCTCTTCACGCTAGTTGGGCGCGCTATAGCAGCCTGCGCCCTTTCTGAGTTGTCGAAAGCCGACATTCCGGATGGAAATTCTGGTCTTTGCCCGCCTTGCGGCTGCTCCTTAACCGCCTTGGGCTGCGACGGAGACGTTTCCGTAATTGTGGCAACCCTTGTCGTCAATACGCTGGAAGCTGCTCAAATCGGTTCAGTTCGGGCCAGTAGGGTTTCCGCGGCCCCAGCGCGCCGCAGTGACGGACGTTTGGGGGGTGGCTGGTTCGCCAACGGCCGGCGGCTGTTCGGGGGTCGGAGCCACGGCGTCCTCGTCAGCGGGGGCAAACAGCGGCACGCCGCGACTGCGCAGGACCAGCACCAGGACCGCGCCGGCAATGATGCCGCCGATGTGGCAGGCCCAGGAGATCTGATCCTCTCCACCGGCCGCGAACATGACGACTTGGAACAGCACCCACAGGATGAGCGGAATGAAGGCTGGAATACGCAAGGGGATGCGGGCAAAGGCAAGCACCCACACCTTCACCCTAGGGTAGAGGATCAGGTAGGCGACGACCACGCCGGCAATGGCGCCCGAGGCGCCGATCAGCGGCACTTGCGAATCCCAGGCGATGAGCCCCTGGAAAGCGGCTCCGGCGATGGCGCAGAGGAGATAGAAGATCAGGTAGCGGATGTGGCCGAGCGCGTCCTCGACATTGTCGCCGAACACCCAAAGGAACAGCATGTTGCCGCCGAGATGGAAGATGTCGGCATGCAGGAAGGAGTAGGTGAGGTAGCTCAGGCTCTCGGGGATGATGATAAAGCGAGGGTCAAGCTCGGCCGTGTCGTGAACGACGGAGGGGATGAAGCCGAGGCCAAGCACGGCGGCATTGGTGAAGTTCTCGCCGCCGAGCGCCGTGGCGCAATAGACCACGGCGTTGGCGACGATCAGCCCGATCGTCACATATTGCAGCCTGATGTGGCGCAGCCTGTTGGTGTCGTAAAGCGGGATGAACATTTGTCGTTGGCCTCCTCCCGCCTTTCAGTCCGTTCAGCGGTTCTTGCCGGGAACCCATAGCACGTCGGCATTTCCATTGTCATTGACCGCCCGGGCGGCGACAAACAGGAAATCCGAGACGCGGTTGATGTATTTCAACCCGTCGCGGTTGACGTGTTCAGCCGGGTCCTGAGCCAGGGCGACCATCAGCCGCTCGGCCCGCCTGGCCACGGTGCGGGCAAGATGGAGGGCGGCCGCCGCCGGCGTGCCGCCGTTCAGTACGAAGGATTTCAGCGGCCGGAGGTCTCTGTTGAGGAGATCGATGTCGTGCTCGACACGGTCGGTCTGGGCGGCAACGATGCGCAGCGGCTCGTAGCCAAGCGGCTTGCCGTCATCAGGCACGGCGAGATCGGCGCCGAGGTCGAAAAGGTCGTTCTGAATGCGGGCAAGCATGGCGTCGATCGCCTGATAGCTCTGTGCGGTATGCACGCGAGCCATGCCGATGCAGGCATTGGCTTCGTCGACCGTGCCATACGCATCCACCCTAAGATCGGATTTCAGCCGCCGCTCACCAGTGCCGAGCCCGGTGGTGCCGTCATCGCCGGTGCGGGTGTAGATCTTGTTGAGCTTGACCACATCGCCTCCCGAAGGCCCTCACTTGCGGGTGAAATACACGGCAAGCAGGATTAGCGCCAGCGCCACGGCCTGCAGCAGAACGCGCGCCTGCATCAACTTGTTGGAGGTCACGCCGGAGCCGCCGCGCATCATGTTGATGAGGCCCCTGATCAGCACGACCACCACGGCGGCCATGACCAGAATGGCAAGGATATTGAAGGCAGTGGCCATTTTGTGTTTCCAGTTCTTTGCTTGTTCAGGCGCGCTTGGCGAGCAGGCGGTGGAGCATCGAGGCAGGCAGGATGCGTTTGAGCATGGCCCCGATCTTGGCCGATATTGTTACCACATAGTGCGGGCGCGGGCGCCGCGACAGAAGTGCATGGCAAAGCACCTTGTGGACCACTTCCGGCCCGGGCTTCAGTGCCGATTGGCTGCCGCCGGCGCGCATGCGTTCCAGCTGCGCGGCATAGTCGGCGCGATGCACGGAATTCTCGTGATCGATATTCCTGAGGAACCAGGGCAGGCCATTGCTGGCGATCTTCGATTTCACCGGCCCCGGCTCGATCAGCGAGACATGGATGCCGCTGCCGGCCAGTTCCTGGCGCTGGCAGAGCATCAAGGCCTCCAAGGCATGTTTGGACGCCGAATAGGCGCCGCGGAAGCGCACAGGCACGAGACCCAGGATCGACGAGCAATGGACGAGGCGGCCGTGGCCCTGGCGGCGCATCACCGGAACCAGACGGCGGGTCAAGTCGTGCCAGCCGAAGAAATTGGCCTCGAACTGCTCCTTGAGCGCCGCAACGGGCAGATCCTCGACGGCACCTGCCTGCGCGTAGGCGCCGTTGTTGAACAGCGCGTCGAGCCTGCCGCCGGTGCGGTCGAGCACTGCCGCCACCAGGGCGGCGATCGATGCCGGTTCAGTATAATCGAGATAGAAGGCCTCGATGCCGTCCGCTTCGAGCGCGGCGATGTCTTGCGGCTTGCGCGCCGTCGCGAACACCCGCCAGCCCTCGGCCTTCAACGCACGGGCGCAATAGGCGCCTATGCCGGAAGACGCACCGGTGACGATGATGGTGCGCAACTCTGCCGCTGGAGAATTCGAGGTTTGACGAAGGGTTGCCATTTGCCGCATTCCCTTCCCATATTCGCGGCGTCGAGACAATCGAAGGGAGCGCGCGTTCTTGCTGCGGAATATTGTCGCCCTGCGCCGCGTGCTCTACGACGCGCTCGGCCATTTCAACACCGATGACGGCTGGGCGATGGCCAGCCATCTGGCGATCACCTCGCTGATGGCGCTGTTTCCGTTCCTGATCTTCGCCACGACGCTGGCCAGCTTCCTCGGCGCCCAGGCCTTTGCCGACACCGCCGTGCATCTGGTCTTCGACACATGGCCCGAGCAGATCGCCAAGCCGATCGCGCGCGAGGTGCTGAACGTGCTGACCGTGAGGCGCACCGACCTGTTGACTTATGGCGTGCTGCTTGCCGCCTATTTTGCCTCCAACGGCATCGAGGCGCTGCGCACGTCGCTCAACCGCGCTTATCGGGTCACCGAGACGCGCGGCATCATCTATCGCCGGGTGCAGAGCATCTTCTTCGTGCTGATCGCGACCGCCGGGTTCCTGGCTATCAGCGTGCTCCTGGTGTTCGCGCCCCTGCTGGCGCGGCTGGCGGAAGCCCATTTCGAGTGGATCAAACCCTATACGGGCACGAGCACGCTGTGGCGTTACGTCATTGCCTCAACGGTCATCATCGGCGGACTTTTTGCCGTCCACTACTGGCTGCCGGCCGGCAAGCGCCGTTTCGTATCGCTGATACCCGGCATCATCTTCACGCTGGCCGCATGGCTTATCGGCTCGACGATGTTCGCCACCTATCTCGACCACTTCTCGTCCTATGTGACGACCTATGCCGGTCTCGCCTCGATCATGATCGCGGTGGTTTTCCTCTACATCGTCTCGGCGATCTTCATCCTCGGCGGCGAGCTCAACGCCGCGATCAGCCGCTATCTGGAGGCGCGCGCCCGGGTCGGTTGAAGTTTGCCCGATCGGGCGGTCGCCAGCCCAACGCCGAACGTGGTGATCGCCATGCCGGCGATCTGAAGTGCGTTGAGCTGTTCGTTGAACAGGGCCCAGGCGATGATGGCCGTCACCGCCGGCACGAGGTAGAACAACGACGCCACTTTCGACATCTCGCCGTCGCGGATCATCACCATCAGAAGGAAGATGGCGCCGAGCGACAGCACCAGCAGCAGCCAGGCCATGGCGAAGATCAATTCGCCATTGATGACGACGGTTTGCGTTTCGAAGGCAAGCGAAGCCAGGATCATCAGCGAAGCGCCGCCGACATATTGCCACATGGTGGCCGCCACGAGATCACCGCCGGAAGCAAAACGCTTCTGCCAGATGGTGCCGGCACTCATGCCGAGCACGGAGACCAGGGAGGCGATCAGCGTGGCCGCCGTCACGCCGCCGCCGAGCGCCCCGAGTTTTGGCCACAGCACGATGACGATGCCGACAAGGCCGATAACAAGGCCAAGCCAGTGGCGCGGCAAGATGGCCTCGCCCAGAAACTTGCCAGCGAGCACCGCGGTGACCAGCGGCTGCAGGCCGACGATTAGGGCCGAAAAACCGGCCGGCATGCCCCTATGAATGGCCCAGAAAACGGCGCCGAGATAGACGCCATGCATCAGCACGCCGGCGCCGGTGGCATGCAGCGCCTCGATGCGGGTGGCTGGTTTCGAGCCCAGCACAAGCATCAGGACGCCAAGCAGGATGGCGGCCAGCACGAAACGCGCCGCGAGGAAGGTGAACGGCTCCGCCCACGGCATGGCATAACGCGCGCCGATGAAGCCGGTCGCCCAAAGTACGACGAAGGTGGCGGGGATGAACCGCTTGAGGCTGGACATTTTCCGGAAACCGCCGCGCTGGTGAGAATTGACCGTGACGATGCTCTAGGGCGTAGTGACGATTTAACTACCTGAGCCAGATAGCGATAGCGGCAAGTTTGACAAAGCCCATGAAGTTGGCGAGCAACTTGTCGTATCGTGTTGCGACGCGGCGGAACTGTTTGAGTTTGTT
>NZ_JAPYKP010000140.1:0-16767 GCF_037179725.1 Mesorhizobium sp. Cs1321R2N1
GAAAAAGGTCTCGGCGAGCGCTGGAAGGATACGGCGATCGTCGCGGTCACCGAATTCGGCCGCACGGCGCGGATCAACGGCACGGTCGGTACCGATCACGGCACCGGCACCGTGGTGCTGCTCGCCGGCGGCGCGATCAAGGGGGGGCGCGTCATCGCCGACTGGCCGGGGCTGAAGCCCGCGCAACTTTACCAGCAACGCGACCTTGCGCCGACCAGCGATGTCAGGGCTGTGCTGAAAGGCCTGCTCGCCGACCAGTTCGGACTTTCGGCCGCGGTGCTCGGCGAGAAGGTGTTTCCGGACTCAGGTGCGGTGAAGCCGATGATGAACCTGATTGTCTGACGTCTGGCGACGCCGCCTTTTCTGCCGCGGCGCCGTCTCGCTCTTGCCGGTGATCAGGCGGCCTCCACCTTGGCGGGCGCGAAGTCTTCGCCGCGCACCAGCCTGGTCACGCCGACGAAATCGATCTTGCCCGAGCCAAGCACCGGCACATGCGCCACGACGCGCACCTCGGCCGGCACCATTAGGTCCATGGCGCCGTTTGCCTTGGCGAAGGCCAGAAACTCGGCGCGCGTCGCCTTTTCGGCTTCGGTGATGAGCACCAGTCTTTCGCCCTTGCGCGGATCCGGCACGGTCGCGACCGCCGAGAGCGATCCTTTCCACAGCTCGCCCGCCAAGGCTTCCACGGCAGCCAGCGAAATCATCTCGCCGCCGATCTTGGCGAAGCGCTTGGCGCGGCCGCGAATGCTGACGAAGCCGGCATCGTCGATGCTGACGATGTCGCCGGTGTCGTGCCATCCGTCCTGCAGCGGCTCGAGCACACCAGGCTTTTCGGCCCTGAGATAGCCCGCCATGACGTTGGGGCCGCGCACGAACAGCCGCCCGCCACCTTCGACGCCGATCACCGGTTCCAGGCGGTACTCCATGCCGGGCATGATTTTTCCGACCGTGCCTGATTTGTTGTACATCGGCGTGTTGATGGAGATGACCGGCGCCGTCTCGGTAACGCCATAGCCTTCGAGAATGCGCAGGCCGAACTTCTCCATATAGGTTTCGCGGGTCGAGGACTTGACCGGCTCGGCACCGGAAAAGCAGTAGCGCACCGAGCGGAAATCATAGGGATGGGCTGTGCGCGCATAGCCGCTGAGGAAGGTGTCGGTGCCGAAGATGATCGTCGCGTTCGAGGCATAGACCAGTTCCGGCACGATGCGGTAGTGCAGCGGCGAAGGGTAGAAATAGACGGGAACGCCGGACACCAGCGGCAGCACCGTGCCCGCCGTCAACCCGAACGAATGGAAGATCGGCAGCACGTTGAACACCTTGTCGCCCGAATGAAAATCGATGCGCGAGGCGGCTTGTGCGGCATTGGCCAGGATGTTGCGATGGGTTAGCACCACGCCCTTCGGCGTGCCTTCTGAGCCCGAGGTGAACAGGATCACGGCCGGGTCGGTGGCCTTGCGGGCAACCCTGGGCGTGCTCTTGCGCAACAGGCCAAGCAGCTTGTCCTTGAGGCCGATGGTTGCACGCAGATCATCGAGCCAGACGATGTTGACCGACCGGCCGACCTCCTCGACGATTGCGCCAAGCTTGGCCTGCTCGACAAAGGCCCGAGAGGTCAGAATGGTGGTTACCTGCGCTGCCTTGCAGGCGGACAGGATGTTGGTGGCACCGGCGGTGAAGTTGATCATCGCCGGGACCTTGCCGGCGGACATGACGCCGAGCAGCGCGGCACAGGCGCCATTGGCGTTGGGCAGCATGATGCCGAGCGTGTCCTGTCCGGCATAGAGCGTTTCGAATTTCTCGCCGAGCACGGCGACGCCAGTGAGCAGCTTGCCGTAGCCCAGCGACCCGGCGACCGGATCCTGCACGGCAAGTTGCTTCATGCCGCGCTCGGTCGCCGTCTCGATGATCCTTTCGAGCACGGTCTTGTCTATATGCTGGGTGCGGAAGACGAGGTCGGACATCACCTGGTAGAGCGCGGCTCCGGCGGCGGCCCGGCGCTTGCGGCCTTTCAGCTCGTCGTCGACCTTGAGCTTGACCGGCGGCAGTATGGTCACTCTTACCTTCGGGAACAGGCGGCGGCGCACGTGCTGCGCCGTCAGCCGCGAGAAGGGGCTTTTCTCCAGCCCCTCGATACGGATCGGCACCACCATCGAGCCGGTCTTGTCGGCCACCATGGCGGCGCCGTCATAGACCTTCATCAGCCCGCCAGTGACGGTGATGCGGCCCTCGGGAAAGATGACCAGGGGATCGCCGTTCTGCACGATCTTGATCAGCGTGCGCGTCGACATCGGCTTGGCCGGATTGAGCGGCAGGGCACGGGTCAGTTTGAGGAACGGCTTCATCCACCAGGCCTGCGCGATCGTGTAGTCGATGGCGAAAACCGGCTCTTCATCGGTCAGCGTCAGCGCCAGAGGACCGTCGAGGAAGCTGACATGGTTGAGGGCCAGGATCGGCGCCGGGCCCGCGGCCTTGAGGTTTTCCAAGCCCTCCACTTCCAGACGATGGCAGGCACGGAAGAGAATGGAGACGAAGTCGCGGAAGGCGTTGGTCGGCAGATATTTCAACATCAGCCAGGCGGCCACGGCATTGAAGGCGGCAAGCCCGAACAGCACGCTGGCAATAGAGACGCCCGCGGCCTGAATAGCGGCGACGAGGATGCCGCCCATCGTCATGAAGCCGGCGTTGACGATGCTGACAGCGGCGACGACGCGGGCGCGGCGCGCCTCGGGCGACCAGGCCTGCACGGCGGCGAAGGTCGGCACCACCAGGAAGGCGCTGGAAATGGCCATGCCGGCAAGGTCGATCGCAACGCGGATCGTGTTCGGCCCGGCGAAGAATAGGCCAAGGGTTTCGGCCTTGGGCGAAGGCTGCATGCTCCAGATCGTCCAGGCAAGATGCAAGCCGAACACTGCCAGCAGCGCCGTGCCGACCGGCGCCGGAAGGAGCACCATGCGGCCCTGTGACATCCAAGCGGCGATCGCCGAGCCGATGGCGATGGAGACGGCGAACACCGCGAGATAGCCGGTGACCGCGATCTCGTTGCCGCCGAGATGATCCTTGATCAGCGTGGGCAGGATCGAAAGCACGATGGCGCCGATCAGCCAGAACCACGAGGTCATCAATCCGGCGCGCCAGATGCGCGTGTCGGTGCGCAATTTGCTGACCTGCCGCCATGTCGAGCGGAAGATGTTCCAGTCGATGACAAGGTTCGGCGCGGCGGAGCCGGTCGAAGGGATGGAGCGGCTGACGGCCCAGCAGCCGACCGCCAGGATCATCATCATCGGGCCGAAGACCGCGACACCAATGCCGTCGGCGGAGACCACGCCGCCCACGATCGTGCCGCCAAGGATGGCGGCGAAGGTCGCCGACTCGATCCAGGCGTTGGCGCGGGGCAATTCCTTGCGCTCGAGATGATCGGGCAGGATGCCGTATTTGATCGGCCCAAACAGCGCCGAGATGACGCCGAACATCAACAGCGCCGTCATCAGCACGGGAATGGAGGACAGCGCGATGCCGACGACCGCGACGGCCGCGGCGCCGATCTCGGCAAATTTCAGCCGGCGGGCGATGAGCGCCTTGTCGAAGCGGTCGGCAATCTCGCCGCCCAGCGCCGACAGGAGCAGGAACGGAGCCATGAACACGGCGCCGGCCAAGGTGACCAGCGACGCCGCCTGGTCGGCGGCCAGTGTGAAGAGGATCAGGAACACCAGCGTGTTCTTGAGGAAATTGTCGTTGAAGGCGGACAGGAACTGCGTCCAGAAAAGCGGCGCGAAGCGCCGCGAAAGCATGAGATGCGTGTTCATGGCGATTTCCCATTTGGCGGAACCACGCGGCGATGCTCCGGTGATCCCCGCGGGTTCATGCGCTGTTTCAATCGTTGTAATAATGTGAGCTGGTTAAACTTCTTGCCGCGTCTGATCTTCGCAGCGATCGCAAGTCCAGGCTCGTTTCGGCCAGCGGCCCTGCCCGGTGTCTGTTGTGGAGCCGTTCAACATTTCCGCTTCTCCCCATGAACAATGTTCATGGCCCCAACTTACCACAACGTGAACAATGTTCAAGCTAAAAATGAACGCTGTTCACAAGAGAGCGGATCGATGAGCGAGGAGATGCGACGGTGGCGGCCAGCCGTGTTGCCGTGGCCAGAGTCACGAAGGCGGTTGGTCGGCGCGATCGGCGGAGGTCACCCGCTGAAACTCAGGTGATTGGAGATGCCCCCAGCGTCGCCACGGTCTTCAGCGCGCCGTCGAGCATATCGCCCTTCTCGTCCTTCAGCGCCGCCTCGCGCAGGCGGCGTATCCAGTCGGCGGCATCGTCGCGGCCCTTGAGCAAGTCGAGAGCAGAGAGTACGCGGTCGAATTTCGACTGGGCGCGCACATGGGTGTCGCTGTAGCCTTTGATCAGCCGGCGGCAGTTGAGGATTTCGACGGCAAGCGCGTAATCTGCCGGCACGTAGCCAAGCGCCAGTGCGTACCAGCGATCGAGATGGGCAAGCTCGACCTTATGGCGCAGCAGGCCGCGGCGCCAGCGCCGCAGGCCGCCGATGAACCACAGGGCGGCAAAGCCGGCAAAACTGTCGGTGCGGATGCGGCGGCCACGGTTGATGCGGCGGTCGAGAAAGCCGGCGAGCTTGGGCCGGTTCTCTATGTAGCTGCCGAGCCCCGCCGGCAGCGTGCCGCAGAACTCCTCGATGCGGGGATGGAAATATTCGGTCACCTGCAGGACCGAACCGTCCTTGACGCCAACCTCCTTGCGGACCCGCCTGTCGCGGGTCGAGCGGGTTTTGAGATCGGCGACGCGGATCATGTCGTCATAGCACATGGCATTGGCCAGATGCTTGGCGGCGGCGATGGACAGCGCATGGACGGGACCCGCGCTGTCCAGCGCGACGGCCTTGTCCAGCCGATCGAGATATTCGCGCCCATAGGCGATGTCCTGATAATCGACGACCTTTCTCAGGCCGCGAAGCGCCATGTCGCGCACGGCAATGGGCATCTGGTCGATGCGAGCGGCCTGGGCCTGCCATCCCTGCAGCAGATTTTGCGGACCGCTCACGCCAGCGGCACCTATGACGGATTCGACAATCGCTGGCTCCGCCGGCTTCGACGAAGGTGTTGCCGCCAAACCCCGCGCGCGATCGAACGCGGCGCCGAAGGCGGCGAGGCTGGCCTTGACGCCACGGCCGCCGGTGCCGATCGCCTGTTCATAACTGTCACGGGTAAACGGCAGTGCGTCGGAGCCGGCCAGCGCGCCAAGCAGGCTGGCCGAGATCATCGAGCCGTTGTCGGCGGCGATCTTCTCCATGTCGAAAGCGATGAAACGCTTCGACGCGGCTTCCGCCGTGGCGTGGACCTTGGATGATGAAGCGCGGCCGTCGCCCGGTTCGATCTTTTCCGAGACAGCGGCGATGCGGTGCGAGGAGGCGATCAGCGTCGTGCGGTTGGGGGTGACGAAGCCCCTGATGATCGCACGGCCGGCTTCCATCAATTCGGCGGCGATCAAGATGTCGACATCGCCCTGCGAGGGCGACAGCGCGAAGACCGGCAGGCGGCCGGTGTCGCGGGCCATTTCGATATAGTAGATGGTGGCGCCGGTGCGCTGGGCGACGCCGGCGACCGACGTCGATTGCGCGACATAGCCATTGCGTTCGGCGACATCGGTGATCCAGTCGGCCAGAACGCCGCCACCCTGTCCGCCAACCGCCAACACGGCGAGCTTGATCACCGGCTCATCGGCGGCACCGGACCTGGGGCGCAGGGAATGAACAGGCTCAAGCATCGGCGAATATCAGGCGCCGGCTTTCGCGCCGCCTCTGCAGCAAGCCGATCGTCGCGCGGCGCGCCGCTTGCAGGAAACGGTCCCAGCGGCTTGGATTGTGCACGACGTCGGCGCGGTAGAAGGATGGGCAGAGCACGGCGGCGTCCGCCACCTCGCCGCAATTGCCGCAGCCGACGCAGGTCTGGTCGATACTCGCCACCGGATCGTCGCGCAGCGGATCGTCGAGTGACTTGACCGACAGCGATGGACAGCCGGAGAGCCGCATGCAGGCATGGTCACCGGTGCAGATGTCCTCGTCGACGCCGAACTTCGGCTTGACGACCCTTGTCCCACCCTTGATCGCCTTGTCGATCAGCGGCTTTTCGCGGCGCTGGCGATTGAGCATGCACTCCGACGAGGCGACGATGACTTTTGGCCCCTTCTCGTCCGTCGTCAGCGCCTCGCGCAACGTGTCCTGCATCTTGCCGACATCATAGGTGCGGTCGACATGGCGCAGCCATTTGACGCCCATGCCTTTCACCGCCTCGGTGATCGGATGCTTGGTCGACTTGGTCCTGTTGCCGGCGCGCGATGACAGGATGTCCTGCCCGCCGGTGGCTGCCGAGTAAAAATTATCGACGATGACGATGACGCCGTCATTCTTGTTGAACACCGCATTGCCGATCGAGGAGGTCAGGCCGTTGTGCCAGAAGCCGCCGTCGCCGACGAAGGAGATCGAGCGGCGCTTGGCGTCGGGCGAGTTGAACGCCGAGGCCGAGGCCGGACCCAGTCCGTAGCCCATCGTGGTGGCGCCGAGCTCGAAAGGCGGCATGATCGAGAACAGATGGCAACCGATATCGGAAGCGATGTGGTGCTTGCCGAGTTCCTGCTCGACCAGTTTGGTCGCGGCGAAGATCGGCCGCTCGGGGCAACCGATGCAGAAGCCGGGCGGACGGCCTGGCACGACGTTGATCAGATCAGCCGTGTCGACGCCGTCGCCAACCTTGTTGGGCGCGCGCACCTCGCCCGGCAAAAGATGCGGGGCTTCTGCGCGCAGGAAGGCGCCGATGCCGTCGAGCATGACCTGGCCGGTATATTCGCCGGCCATCGGCAGATGCTCCTTGCCGACCAGCCTGGTGCCGCGCCCCGCCTTGTGCAGCATCGCGGCAAAGGCCTGCTCGATGTAGTTGGGCTGGCCTTCCTCGACCACTAGCACCGCCTGCTTGCCTTCGCAGAAGGCGAGGAACTCGTCGTCGATCAAGGGATAGACGGCGTTGAGCACGTAGAGCGGCACATCCGTGTCGCCATAGGTGTCGGCAAGGCCGAGCCGCTGCAGCGCACGGATGACCGAATTGTACATGCCACCCTGCATGACGATGCCGACCGAGCCGTGGTCCGAGCCGAAGAACTCGTTGATCTTGTTCCTGGTGATGAAATCCACCGCCGCCGGCCAGCGCTTTTGCACCTTCTCCTTTTCGTGCAGGAAGGAGGCGGGCGGCAGCACGATGCGTCCGGTGTCGCGGCGTGGCGCTTCGAGTGCATCGGCGACCGTCATCAGCGGACGCTTGTTGTCCTTGGCGATGAAATGGCCATGCACGTGGCAGCAGCGGATGCGCACCTGCAGCATGACAGGCGTGTTGGAGATTTCCGACAGCTCGAAACCATCCTCCACCGCCTTGACGATGGATGGCAAATTGGGGCGCGGGTCGAGCAGCCAGACCTGGCTCTTCATGGCGAAGGCATGGCTGCGCTCCTGCATGATGGAGGAGCCCTCGCCATAATCCTCGCCGACGATGATCAGCGCGCCGCCGATGACGCCGCCGGACGCGAGATTGGCCAACGCGTCGGAAGCGACGTTGGTGCCGACCGTCGACTTGAAGGTCGCGGCACCACGGATCGGATAGTGCACCGAGGCCGCCAGCATGGCTGTGGCGGTGGCTTCCGAGGCGCTCGCCTCGAAATGCACGCCGAGCTCGCCCAGAATGTCCTGCGCATCGGCCAACACATCCATCAGATGGCTGATCGGCGCGCCCTGGTAGCCGCCGACATAGCCGACGCCGCATTGCAGCAGCGCCTTGGTGATGGCGAGAATGCCCTCGCCGGCAAATTCCTCGCCGGCGCCGAGCCTCAGCTTTTCGACTTCCTTGGCAAAAGACCGTTCAGCCATCTCTGCCTCCTTCCGTTGCCGCCGACAGCCGGCGGCGCGTGCGTTCTAGAATCCTTGTTTATGCATGTCGTTTCCCCAAAACCGGGTCCACTTTTGGGCGACATGCATTAGATGTCGTGCTTGCGAATGTTCTTCAGCATCTTCAAAAGCGTGGCGATAAGTGCTGCATATTCCGCGTCGTCGATATCGTCGAACATCGCCTCGAAGGCGTCATGCATGGCGGGCCAGGCGCGGGTGAACTCGGCTCGGCCCTCGTCGGTCAGGAACACGTGGCGGATGCGGCTGTCGGTGACGCCCTGCTCGCGCCGCACGAACCCTTGCCCCTCCAGCGTGTCCAACGTGCGGCTCAAGGTCGACTGCTCGATGACAGTATAGACCGAGAGGTCGTTGACGGTGACGCCGTCGGTGACCGACAGCACGGCGAGCGTGCGCACCTGCGAAATCGTCAGGCCCTGCTTGCGGAAATCATCCCGCAAGGTGGCGTTATAGCGGCCCATGATGCGGTTCATCAGATAGGGCGCGAATTGCTGCAGGCCGATCTGACCGAGGGTCGAAATGCGTTGGCGTTTTTCGGCGACCTTCTGTTCCATCACAGTTTCCCCGCCAGCAGGAAACCCGAGCCGCCGCCGAGGCCGGCACCGGGATGGGTCGAGGCACCGATATGGTAGAGGTTCTTGATGCCGGTCTGGTGATTGCGGCTGGTCTTGAACGGCCGCCACAGGAACGACTGGTCGATAGCCGAGGAGCCGCCATAGGGGTCGCCGCCGACCAGGTTGATGTTCATCGTTTCGAGATCGGCCGGCGAATAGGCGCGGCGCGCGATGATGCTGTCCTTGAAGCCGTCGATATGGCTGGCGAGGATCGCTTCGACGCGATCGGCATAGGCCTCGCGCAGCGCCTCGGTCCATTGCCCGTCAGCCGGTGCCTGCAGCTTGCCGGCGGCGTCGCCCTTGATGTGGCGCGGCGCCTCGGGCAGTTGCAGCCACAGGATCGCCTTGCCTTCCGGGCAGCGCGACGGGTCGAGCGCATGTGGCTGGCCGACACAGATGGTCGGCACTTCGGGCAGCATGCCGCGCGCCGCCTCGTTGCAGGCCTTCGACACGCCGTCCAGTCCAGGCGTCAGATGCAGCAGCGCCACCTTGTCGAGGCCCTCGCCGCGCCAGGACGGCGGCTTGTCGAGGGCGTAGTGGATCTGGAAATTGCCTTTGCCATAGCGGTATTTCCGCGTCGCTTCGACGTCGCCCTTCGGAGCGTCCTTGCCGAGCAGGCGACCGTAAAGCTGCGTCGGCGTGACCGAGCAGATGACGCTCTTGGTGGCGTGAACCGTTTCGCCCGAGACCAGCCGCACGCCTGTGGCGCGACCTCCGGCCAGGAGGATGGAGGCAACGTCAGCTTCGGTGGAAATGACGCCGCCGCGCTCCTTGATGAGCGCCTCGAAAGCCGACAGCAGGTTCTGCGCCCCGCCCCTGACGATCGGCGCGCCGGCCGCCTCCAGCGCGAAGGCGATCACCCTGGCGATCTGGCCGGAAAAGGCGTCTTCGGGGCCAAGCCCGGCATGCAGCACCCACGGCGCCCAGAGCGCGCGGACTGTCTCCGACTGATACGTGCCTTCCAGCCAGCTACGCGCCGGCACCAGGGCGTCGCCGAGAAAGGCGGCAAGCCCGCGCGGACCACGCCGCCAGGCATCGCCGGCCAGCAGCTTCGCGGTCGGGTACGACCACAGGCTACCGCCCAGCAGGCCGAACAGCAGGCCGGCATTGCGCTCGATGCCGCCGACATCTTCCGCGTGGCGGTCGCCGTCGCCAGCAGCGATCCTGTTAAGCGCGGCGATGTTGGCGGCACGGTCGGTGGTGAGCACCGCGTGGCTGCCATCGGGCCGCAGCACTCCGGTCGGCGTGCCGGTATGGCAGAATTCCAGCCCGTGCCGGGCGAGATCGGCGCCCAGTGCGGAAAAGGCCGGAGAGGTGATGAACAGAACGAAAGTCGTCGCCATCACGTCGTGGATGAAGCCGGGCGCGGTGATCTCCTCGGTGCGCATGCAGCCGCCGATGCGGTCGTTGCGCTCCAGCACGAGCACCTTGGCGCCCTTGCCGCCGAGCATCGCCGCGCAGACCAGCGCATTGATGCCGCTGCCGACGATGATGTGATCCGGGGCGTTCATTGAAGGTCGCTCCCCGCCGGCGGGAGGCAGGGTTCAATTGGGCAAAATGGCGTTCCTTCGCGCCCCCCTCTGTCCTGCCGGACATCTCCCCCACGAGGGGGGAGATTGGCTGCCACCAACGCCTTCGCCAATTTCCTACGTTGCAAAAATGAGCGGGGCGCTAAAGCTGCCGATCTCCCCCCTTGTGGGGGAGATGTCCGGCAGGACAGAGGGGGGCGCCGTAGAGCGGCGGCCTTGCCAGGCTGCCCCTTCCCACCCGTCGCTACATCACCTGCAACCATGACTTCTCCCGAAGACCGCCTTCGCCCTATTTGCCCGCCACCAGCGCCAGTGCGCGGATCGGGCTGCCGGTGCCGTGCTCGATCTTGAGCGGGGCCGCGATCAGGATCGCGCCTTTCGGCGGCAGCTGGTCGAGATTGCAGAGACTGGCGAGGCCGTAGCGGTTGGCCTTGTGCATCAGCGTGTGCGCCGGGAATGGCGGCTCCATGCCGCCGGCCTTGCCGGCATCGGTGCCGATGGTCTCCGAGCCCCAGCCCTTGATGTCCTTGCTGATCAGGAACTGGATGGCTTCCGCCGTCGGGCCGGGCGTGTGCGGGCCGGTTTCGTTGGCATTGAGGAATTCGGCTTCCGAGCCGTTGCGCTTGTACCAGTCGGTGCGCATCACCACCCACTCGCCGGCGTTGATCGCGCCATGCTTGGCTTCCCAGGCCTTGATGTGGTCGACGGTGAGCAGGAAATCGTGATCGGCGGCGGCCTCCTTCGAACAGTCGATGACATTGACCGGGCCGATGAAATTCTGCGCCGGAATGGTGTCGGTGGCGCCATCCGGATAATCCTTGCCGGAGATCCAATGCTGCGGGGCGTCGAAATGCGTGCCGGAATGCTCGCCAAGCTTCAGCCAGTTCCACGCCCACCATGGACCGTTCTTGTCATAGCGGGAGATCGAATGGATCTCGACCTTCGGCGTATCGACGGCAAGCTCCGGCGGCAGCTTGATCAGCGGTGTGTCCGGCCCGAGCGGCGCTGTCAGGTCGACCACCTTGATGGCGCCGGAAAGAAGCTGGGCGGCGACTTCGCCGAGGAGTTTTTGGCTGTCCATGGTCTCTGTTCCCTCTTGTCTGACATGATCAAGGCTCGTCTCGGCCCTTAATATCCTACTAGACGAAAACATATGCATCTGCAATTATCTTTAAGCATAAAGGAAATGGGAACGGGGCGTGAGCGAGTTCGACGCCATCTTTGTCGGGGCGGGCCACAACACTCTGGCATGCGCCGCGCATCTGGCGCTCAAGGGCTGGAAAACCGGGGTTTTCGAACGCGGCGCAACAATCGGCGGCGCCGTCCAGACCCGCGAATTCACCCTCCCCGGCTTCCGCCACGATTTCGGCGCGATGAATCTGAGCCTGTTCGCCGGCTCGGCGTTCCACCGGAAATATGCAAATGAATTGAAAGCGCAGGGGCTGGAATTCGCCCCGGTCGCCGACTGTTTCGCCAGCTCCTTTCCGGATGGACGCTGGTTCGGGGTCAGCAACGAGCTGGAAAAGACCGCCAGCCGCATGGCCGCGTTCTCCGCCGCCGATGCCGCGACATGGCGCAGGCTGGTTGCCGCCTTCCCGGCCGAAGCCGAGCATTTGTTCAAGCTGCTGGGCTCGCCGATGAGCGCCCGGGCGCTTGCGGGCACCGCATGGAGCCTGTGGCGCAAGAAGGGTGTTTCGGGCGCGCTCGACACCGGCCGGCTGCTGTTGTCTTCGCCGCGTGCCTGGCTGGAGGAAAATTTCGAGTCTCCACACATCAGGGCGACGCTCGCCACCTGGGGCATGCATCTCGACTTCGCGCCCGACATCGCCGGCGGTGCCGTGTTTCCCTATCTGGAATCGATGGCCAACCAGAGTTTTGGCATGGTGCTGGGCAAGGGCGGCGCCGATACGATCATCCGGGCACTGGCTGGCATGGTGACATCCGCCGGCGGCAGGATCATTGCCAGCGCCGAGGTGGCCGAGATCACGGTCTCCGGCGGCAAGGCGACAGGTGTGCGGCTTGCTTCCGGCGAGAAGCATACCGCCACCAGGGCAGTGATTGCAGGGGTCGCGCCCAAGGCGCTGTCCGGCAAGCTGCTGCCCGGCGGCTCCGGCGACGCCGGCTTCGACACGGCGATGCAGAAGTTTCGGCATGCGCCGGGCACGATGATGATCCATCTCGCGCTGGACGATCTGCCGGGCTGGCGCGCCGGGGCAGAGTTGCGCCAGTTCGCCTATGTGCATCTGGCGCCATCGCTCGACCAGATGTCGCGCACCTATCAGCAGGCGATGGCAGGCATGTTGCCTGACGAACCGGTGCTGGTCGTCGGCCAGCCGACCGCGGTCGATCCGTCGCGTGCGCCGCAGGGCAAACATGTTCTGTGGGTACAAGTGCGCATGCTGCCCGCCGAAATCTTTGGCGATGCAACAGGCAAGATCACGCCGGCGCATTGGGACGAGGTCAAGGACGCCTATGCCGACCGGGTGCTCGACATCATCGAAACCTACGCGCCTGGCCTGCGCGCAAAAATCCTCGATCGCGCGGTATTTTCGCCCATCGATCTCGAGCGCGAGAACCCGAACCTCGTCGGTGGAGACCAGCTCTGCGGCAGCCATCATCTGGCGCAGAATTTCCTGTTCCGTCCGGCGCGCGGCTATGCCGGCTGGAACACGCCGGTGACCAATCTGCACCTCACCGGCGCCGCGACATGGCCCGGTGCCGGCACGGGTGCCGCCTCGGGCTTCATGCTCGCGCAACAGCTTGGCGGGAGGTAGGCCAGACGATTTCATGAGGGCGACGAGAGGCAAGGCGCTGCTGCCGACGAAGCCCGAGCCAATGACCGGACAAAGCTGCGCGAAGACAATAACCAACAAGGGGAACGACCATGACAATCAACAGACGCGAATTGCTGGGATACAGTGCCGCGGCACTTGGCGTGGCCGCCGTCGGCCTGCCGAAGATCGCCCAGGCTGCCGCCGGCGAACTGACCATCGCCTACAACGTCAACCTGCCGTCCTGGGATCCGACCACCGGACCGTCGGCCGTCAACCCGACCATCCAGGGCCTCTACCAGTCGGTGTTCGACCAGTTCATCCCGCAGAAGCCGGACCTGTCCTTCGCGCCTGGCCTTTTGACGGAATGGGGCTGGAACGAGGACCGCACCAAGATCATGATGACGGTGCGCGAAGGCGTGAAATGGCATGACGGCTCGCCGTTCACGCCGGAAGACGTGGTCTGGTCGCTGCAGCGGGCGGGCGACGAGAAGACCGGGAACCCGATCCAGTTCGTCTGGAAGAACGTCAGCAATTTCAAGATCGACGGCAACAAGATCACAGGCGACGTCGTGCAGTTCGACCCGGTTTATTTCAAGTGGATGTCGTTCCTGACCGGCTACATCATGCCGAAGGCCTATTACGAGAAGGTCGGCGCCGAAGGCTTCGAGAAGGCGCCGATCGGCACCGGCCCCTACATGGTCGAAAAATTCGAACGCAACGCCTTCCTGCGGCTGAAAGCCAATCCCAACTACTGGGGCGGCAAGCCGGCCTTCGAGAATGTGACGATCAAATTCGTCACCGATGCGGCGAGCCGCGTCGCCGAGATTGAATCCGGTTTCTCGCAGGTGACGCTCGAAATCCCCTACGAGGAGTATGACCGGCTGATCGCCAAGGACGGGCTCGCCGGCTCGATCAAGAATGTTTCCGACATCGGCATGATCTTCTTCAACGACATCGAAGCCATGCTCGACAAGAACGTGCGCCAGGCAGCCGTCATGGCGGTGGACAAGGAGCTTCTGGTCAAGCGGCTGCTGCGCGGTTATGGCCAGCCGATCGCCACGCTGGAAACGCCGGAATACACGGCCTTCGACGCCTCGATCAAGGTCGAGCACAATCCGGAAAAGGCCAAGGAACTGCTGGCCGCCTCAGGCTATTCGCCGGAAAAGCCGGTCAAGTTCACCATCCAGACGACCAAGGGCTTCAAGCCCAAGGACTATGAGATGATCCAGGCGATCGTCGGCATGTGGCGCAAGGTCGGCATCGAGGCGACGATCGAGGTCTACGAGATTGCCAAGCACTACGAACTGCGCGCCGCCGACAAGCTCGCGCCCGCGGCCTTCTACAACTGGGGCAACGCCATTGGCGATCCGACCACCTCGACCGGCTTTGCCATGTATGGACCGAGCCCGCATTCGGTCTGGGACAGCCAGGACCTGATCGACATGATCAACCCGCTGTGGGGAGAGAAAGACGAGGCCAAGCGCATCGCCGGCTGGAAGGCGGTCGACAAATACATCGCCGAGCAGGCCTATGTGCTGCCGCTGATGCAGTACGCGCAGCCGATCGTGCATGCCAAGGGCGTCAACGTGGTGCAGCATATTTCAGGCGCGCTGCTGCCGGCGCTGATGACCCCGGCCTGAGACAGACGACAACGAGCGCCGTCGCAAGACGGCGTGCAACTTGCGCAGGCCTCTCATCCGGCCCTTCGGGCCACCTTCCCTCGCTGGGCAGGAGGTGGCCGCGAACGGCCGGATGAAGGGGCTGCTCGTTAGAACACGCTAGGCCAACGCCAGAATGCTCCTGCAACGATTCCTGATCCGTCTTGCGACGATGCTGATCACGCTGTTCGGCGTGGCCGTCGTCGTGTTCGTGGTCATCCGCGTCGCACCCGGCGATCCGATCGCCATGATGCTGCCGCCCGGCGCTACCAATGACGACATCGCCCGGCTGCGGGCGCTGTACGGGCTCGACAAGACGATCGTGCAACAATTCTTCATCTGGCTGTCCGGCGTGGCCAGGGGCGATTTCGGCACCTCGATCTCGCTCCGGCAAGATGTGCTCGGCCTCGTCTTCAACCGGCTGCCGGCGACGCTGGAGCTTGCCATCGTCGCGCTTGTCATGGCGGTGGCGATTGGCGGCGCGACGGCGATACTCGGCGCCCGCGAACGCGGGACGGCGGTCGAAGCCGGCATCGACATCGCCAGCGGTGCAGCGCTCTCCATTCCCGATTTCCTCTGGGGCCTCGTGCTGATCCTGCTGTTCGGCGTGCTGCTGCCGATCTTCGACATTTCGGGCCGCGTGTCGCCGCAACTCGACCTGCCCTTCGTCTCTCAGTTCTATTTGTTCGAGAGCCTGCTGCGGCTGCGCTTCGACCTGACCTGGGATCTCTTGAAGCACATGCTGATGCCGGCGATTGCCCTGGCGCTGCCGCTCGCAGCAATCATCTCGCAGCTGTTGAAACAGTCGCTGAAGGAAGTGCTCGACCTCGACTATGTCGTGCTGGCGCGGGTCAAAGGGTTTTCGGAAACGCAGGTCATCCTGCGCGAGGCGCTGAAGAACGCCGCCCTGCCGACGCTGACGCTGGTCGGCGTGCAATTCACCTTCCTCATCGGCGGCACCGTCATCGTCGAACGGCTATTCTCCTATGAGGGCCTCGGCAACATGGCGATCGATGCCGTCATCAACCGCGACCTGCCGCTGATCCAGGGCATCGTGCTGGTCTTCGCGCTGCTGTTTGTGCTGATCAACCTTGCCGTCGACATGATGTATGCGCTGCTCAATCCGAGGCTGCGCCATGGATGAGGCACGCATCTCCCGGCGCGGACTGAGCCCGAGGCTGTGGCTGGCGGGAGGTTGGTTGCTGCTGGCACTGCTGGCGGCGATCTTCGCGCCGCTGGTCGCGCCGCAGGATCCGCTGGCGCAGGACCTGATGCTGGAGCGGTTGCCGCCGTTCTGGCTCGATGGCGCCGAGCCTGGTTATTGGCTCGGCACCGACAGCCTCGGCCGCGACCTGCTCTCGCGCCTGATTTTTGGTGGCCGCATCGCCTTCATCGTTGCTTTCGCGGCGGCCATCGCGGCCTGCGTCGTCGGCTCGACGCTTGGGCTGATCGCCGGCTATTTCGGCGGCTGGGCGGATCGCATCATCTCGCGCATCGTCGACGTCTGGATGGCCTTCCCGCCGGTGCTGTTCGCCATTCTGCTGGTTGCCGTGCTGGGAACAGGATTAAGCTCCGTCATTCTCGCCATCGCGATCATCGACTGGACGCGTTTCTGCCGCGTGATCCGCGCCGAAGCCATGGGCCAGTCGCGCATGGACTATGTCGAGAATGCCCGCATCGCCGGTTATGGCCGCATCGGCATCATGCTGCGCGAGGTGCTGCCCAATGTGGTGCCCTCGGTCGTGGCGCTGCTGTCGCTTGAAATGGGTATCGCCGTCATCGTCGAGGCGATCCTGTCCTTCGTCAATCTGTCGATCTCGACCGACGATCCGACCTGGGGCGGCATCATCGCCGAGGGCCGGCTCTCGATCCATCAGGCATGGTGGGTGCTGGTTTTC
The DNA here is from genome assembly GCF_037179725.1 of Mesorhizobium sp. Cs1321R2N1. Taxonomy (NCBI): domain Bacteria; kingdom Pseudomonadati; phylum Pseudomonadota; class Alphaproteobacteria; order Hyphomicrobiales; family Phyllobacteriaceae; genus Mesorhizobium; species Mesorhizobium sp. Cs1321R2N1. The sequence goes on from NZ_JAPYKP010000140.1 coordinate 16,434, forward strand.
CCGCTGATCACGCTGATCCTCACCGTGCTGTCTTTCAGCCAGTTCGGCGAAGCTCTGAAGACGCGTTTCGATCCGGTGCTGCGATGAGCGCCTGTCTCGACATCGCCAATCTGAGCGCCGTGCTGGCCAACGGCCAGCGCGTGCTGCGTTCTGTTTCGCTCTCCGTGCAACCCGGCGAGGTGCGCGCGCTCGTCGGCGAAAGCGGCGCCGGCAAGACGATGATCGGCAAGGCGGTGCTTGGCGTGCTGCCATCAAGCGTGCGCGTCGTCGAGGGCGATATGCGGCTCGAGGGCGAAGATCTCGGCAAACTCCAGCCCAAGGCGCGGCGCACGCT